>JBOGSA010000001.1:0-35037 GCA_050749785.1 Candidatus Micrarchaeales archaeon
GTCTCCTGGCAAGGCCGACCAAAGTCTACAGGAGACCCTCGCACTCATACATTCACGACGACAAAAAGAGAAGAGAAAACCCAAATTCTAATATAGTTACGAAGTTATTTAATTTGTCAAGTTCCTACACCGCAAGCAGTGGGGAATTCCAGCATTAAAGAGGCTGCTCTCAAGCGATTACGTAAAAGAGCACATATCGGAGATCTCTCCTTACCTATACGTAGCCGGATTCCTGAGCCTTACAAGCAGGGAGATAACAAAGGAGAACATGTCAGAACTGCTAAAGCTTCCTGGAGTGAATCCGAATGAGACGATTCTCAACGCGCTCTTTGCATCTAATCTAAAGAGCCATCTGGTTTACATCTATGCATACTATTTCCTCCTCTCAATGGGAAGGGACATATCAATAGACAGCCTAAATGCAGTGCTAAAAGCAATTGGGGTTCCCGAAGACAAGGAGAGGGCTGCGGAGGCGATTGCGTTCCTAAATAAGCAACTCGGCATGGAGCACGGCCTATAGATTCGTCCATCGTTGAACTTGTAGATTAGCTATATAAGGAGGATAAGAAACAAAACATCATGGCGCTTGGATTTTGGAAGTTAAATTCTGAGAAAGATCTAGCGAAGGAACTTAGAGATAAAACAGAGAAGGTAGTTATAACAAATAGCAATGTCTCCGGATTTAGATGCGAAGTTGAATTCGGCAGCAACGGAGTATGCTTCACCGATGCTAAGTACAAGACTCGCGGCTTCAACTTCTTTTTGAACCCCGAGGGCTTCTTATATCTGCGCGTAAAAGGGTCGGGCGGTGGGGAGCATGATTGCAGAATCACTGACGACACAGCGCTTGCGCACAGGCTAGATGCAACGAAAAATAACATGGAGGAGAAAAAGAAGATGGTTTTATGGATGGTCAAGGAGATGCATGACGATCTGATTTCCCCAAGAGGATCTTTGATAAAATCGACTTCAATTTATAGAAAAGAGTTGCTCAGATGGATAGATGGAATGTACCAGACTATCACTAACGGCCAGCTCAAGTAGCAAACGATTCATAACGATATCTATTTATTTCAGAAAAGACAAAATAGTAGTGTAGGTGAAAACATGGCAAATCAAGGAGCTGGAGCTGGATGCGAGTGCGGTGGGGCGTGCATGTGCGGATGTGTCGGCGGATGTGCATGTAAGGTGGAATGCGAGTGCGGATGCAGCTGCGCAGAAAGGAGGAAAGCGAACAAGTAAGAGAAACGAACTCTCGGTGAAGATATATTAACCCCCAAACGGTATTCAAAATGATTTCATGAGCTTGCCGATAAAATTCCAGAAAAACTTGACGCTAGGAGAGGTAGATCCGTTGACTACAAAGCAAGAGCAGATAGTCCCAAAAATAGGTGAGATACTAAAGAGACAGGAGTTCGATTTCCATGTTCACAACAAAGAGCTAGAGAACGCAAAGAGTTCACAGAGGAAAATTTTTGGCACAGTTACTAGAATAAACAGGTGCAAAGAAGAGGACACTTACAAAGTGGTTGAGATACCTATAGGCCATTTGTCCAAAACAAAGATACGCTACTTGAAAGATGGATAATAAAGGTGTATGGAGACAAAAACCATCAGAAGGCAATTGAATTGTCAAAGGATCTCGAGAAAGTTTTCGGAATCAAGGTGGTTATCGAAACAGGGAGCAGGTATGAGCAGAAGATCGAGGCGCTCAGCGGAATAATCAGAGGATAAGAACACAAAGTGCTTAATAGATGGACATAAAGGAATGGGCCAACCGCTCAAAAAATGGAGAGGTATGCGGAATATTTGCTTGTGAAGACAATCCGAAGTCAAAATGCACAATGTGTAACAACTTCTACTGCCTTGAACACATAAAGATTCATCAGCACGTAAACACGAAAAAGAAAGTAACAACATGAACTAATTGGTTTTTCCAACAATTTCCTAGCAAAACTATATTATTTCTCGTTTCGAATTCTAAACATGGACAGAACCGCTGGGCAACACTCATTCGATGAGTTATGGGACTCGGCAAAATCCAATATCTTCAGATTGGAACTTCTCGATAAGTACGATGTAGAAGAGGAGAGATATCCCTTGCAGCAGTTCAGGGGTGGCATATTCCTTGAAAGCGAAGAAATGAAACTTTGGAGGGAACGTGTTGCTGCAACAAAGAAGCGCGCAGTGAAGGTGCAAAGGGTGCACATTGTCAATCTTCCGCTTTCCGATTACTTGATCTTTGAAATAGAGGGATACAAAAGAACGCAGAAGGCAGGAGAGGAGATCTTTCTTCTTGCGCAAGAAGAAGTTAGCATTTCTGAAAAGATCTCAGACTTTTGGATGTTCGATGATCAAGCAGCTGTTGAACTAGAATACTCCAAATCCGGAACTTACATCAGCACACATGGCGTGCCTTCAGAAAAAATTAGCGAGTTAGTTGAAGTGAAACACAAGTTGTTGCAAAGAGCTGTTCCACTAAAAGAATTCATAATACAAAATAATTTGTAGTTTTTCCAACAATCTCCTGGTAAAACCAGAATCTTTCCTACGATGCGTTTAAACGCATCATCTCCTTTATTACATAAATCCTCAAAAGAAATTTTTGAACACGTCTGAATTAATCGTGGCGCTAAGTTTTTCGAGGGAAAACTATTTTGGCTGCAGTTCCACTATTTGAAAAAGCAGTTTCATTTTTCTGGTGCAAACCACCCTAAAATACCAAATTCTAAAACTATGAAATGAAATGGCAATCCACTTTTTGTGCGCATACCGCTTTTTTGGAAAACAGGCCATCTGGGCGAAGCAAGCCCCATTACCAGAAAAACTTGCCAAGAAAGATATCCGTTTCCTCGAGATGCATATTTTCGAGCAATTCTATGAAACAAACAGGCTCTGATCAGCACGTTCCATATTTTGGAAACGAACAGTAGAAAAAGAATAAAAAGAGAGAGTTGCGATAGGATATGATATGGAAGCGAAATCGCGATTTAATCCGTCCCTTGTTGGGATCTTTCGTAAGACGCTAAGACTTAACTCTCCGGCCCAAGATCTAACAGAGCTCAACATATTGGATTTCCATCCCGGTGGCAAATACGAGAGATTGCTAGAACAAAGATACCTACATTTTTATCTCAATTTTCCCGCTTCAGAGAAAAGGTACTGCTTTATTGGCAACGAAATACTGAGAATGGAGTATCAATATCTAAAGAGCATCCAGGACCAAACCATAAATGTTGGTAGGATGGTTTTTCGATTAGAGATCAACCATGATGTTCTGGCATCTCTTTTTGAACAACAGGCGCTTGCGCTTTCAAAGCTTCAAAAGCTCAGTAAAATTTTAGATGATAAAGAGAGATCATGTTATATACTCAAAAAGCAGGGATTGGGATTGCAGTATGTAGAGGTAAGTGTGAGCGGTTATTCAATCAAGTTAGAAGCAAGAGCAATAGAAAAAATCGAAAACAAGCTAATAGAGATTGAAACCATCCTTTCTAACAAAGTTTAAGAGACTCTAGTATTTTCCTCTCATTTTCTTTTTTGAGCGATAAACATCTTTTTCGCTCCGTTTGCTATGTCGCCAAATGCCTCTCTTATTTCATCGCGAAGACTTGCGGCGGCAATCCCACTGAAGAGAAGTCCAATAACGGCTGGAAAGAATTCCGGAGGTAGGTTTATTGCAAAGCCGCTAATTGTCATCGTTACTATAGGCAAAGTGGTTACTCCATGGCTAGATGCGATCATTTGCTGGCTTATCTCGCTTGCATTTATCTGCGTGCCGTTAATGGCCAAAGTTCCAGGTGCGTGCATAAGCAAATTCTTGCCATTCACTTCCAAGTTCAACATTCCGGAATCGGTGATTCCGGTAATCTGAAAACTGTCAATCTTGCAGCCAACCTGGCTTACTGAGCTGCTTAGTTTGTTTATTACGGAAAATACTCCGGTGAAGCATTCATACGCCACGCTTTTAGCATGATATGCGCTTTCCGCAACTATTCCTGCCCCTATTCCTGCGACACCGAACGAGATCAAACCTGCTTTCTTTATCGCTTCCATATTATCAAATCCTATTCAGCCTTCCCATTTATAAACTTGGCTCATTTTTTGTTTAACTATGCGATGGCTACGTTGAGGATACGGCAGTCACAACAATCCCGTCATCCGTTTCATCGCTGCTCCATGTCGCAGTGGCTGTGGCGCCGCTTTGCGTTGATGAGACTATCTTGTATGCGTCTGCATAATAGCCGCCTGATGGATAATCAAGACCGGTAAGTCCTGTCCATGATGGGCCTGGCGGCCCGTGGCAAGATGTAGTGACCCCGAGTATTAGATCATTTGGATTGGACGTCGAATAGGCTGTAGATATGGTGTTGCTTGAGGTGGTTGAGGCAATTGATGGTAGCGAGCCGTTTGAATCAAATGTGTTGGCATTTGACACCGCCAGTACAAAAACCTGAAAGATGTAAATGGTGCCGGATCTTGATGCTGTGACCGTGTCGCCGCTAAGGGTTTTGCCCGGCATGGCATAGTATACCCATATTTGCCCGCATGCGCCATTAAGCCCTCCTGTACCCCCACTTTGTAGCGTCCATGTCGAGCCGCCCAAATCAGATACACCAGGTGTACCGGTCCCGCCATCGGAGACTACCACGGCTACAATCATGTCATTTGTGTTCGAGGTAGTAAACGATCCTGTTGTTGCGCTAGATGAAGATGTCTGGGGGCTGTCGGCATGGGTCTCTAAAACAGGCGGCAAGATTGTGGTCGTGGATGTGCTCGTTGTCGATGTGCTTGTTGTTGATGTGCTTGATGTGGTTGTAATTGAGGTGGAGGTAGTAGATGTGGTAGTTGTAGTCGTAGTTGTAACTCCTATGACACCGCCGGTTCCGCCTTCAGCTGCGAGCGCGCTTCCTGAGGTTGTTACTTTTGCCGTAACAGCGCCGATTCTATCGACCAAGTCTGACTGGTATTGTGTATTGTATGTCCACCATAAATATCCCTCGAAGTTTGAGCCTATTGAATTGTATTTAATTGGGCAATAGAATGCAATAGTCGCACTAGAACCGGATTGAAGCAAAAGGTTGAGGCTGCCTGTGGAGGATGGGGGAGTGGTGTTCGTTGTGCATCCCACATTCGTCACAGTAATAGAACTTGAAATTCCCTGGCTTACTCTTGCAGCAAGCCATCCGGATGTATTAAGTATGGGTGTTTGGCACAGATATCCTACTGAACCCGAGCATGATGTCCCTGTGGAAATGCCTCCCAAACCAAAGATACCGAGTTGATAAAGGGCAATAATGACAATGGCTAGGATAAGGAACGCCCAGCCATATGTCATCAGATATTCCATCGCGCTTTGGGCGCGTTTCCCGTTCATGAATAATGTTGATGCAACTACACTTAAATACATTATCTGTGCAGCATAATTGATTCGGTGAAGCACGAGGATCTCGACAATGCTATGGATGTGCAGGAAGCATACGAAGCAAGAGAGCACGGAGCGAAAATAGGACACGATGTCAGTCACACACGCTCATTAGTGGGCACGGTTGAGCACTTCTTTGACAAGATAAACGTCGTGGCAATAAAGCTGAATGCGCCACTGAAAGTCGGTGACATAATAGAGATAGGGGATGAAGAGAGTGCTGTTCGCGAGAAGATAAGTAGCATGCAGATAAATCGTGAGGATGTTGGCGCGGCATTCGAAGGCGACTCAATAGGGATAAAGCTCAAGCACAAGGTTGAAACAGGAAGCAATGTCTACAAGATGAGATAATCAAATCGGAGAATGTGTAGGGCTATGCGGTTTTGCTCCTTCTACCTGTTGTAGAGCCTCCTGAACTTGCCAACCCTCACGAAATCGACAAGGTATATCAGGAATGATATCAGCACCACAAGGCCTATTAGCACAACAAGGATGCTTGGAATTATATTGAGCGTGCCAAGCGCAACCAGAAGCACCAGAAGTATAAGACCGACAAAGATTACAGTGAAGAAGTTGGATATCTCTACTTCTCGCAATATGTTTTCGAGTAGCTCTTCGGATTTCATGTTGCTCATTTTTATAATGAAGTGCGTTTATTTAAAGGTATGCTTGTGACGTTTCTTTGCAAAATGGATAGCTATCTGGCCTCCGATTCCTGTAAAAAATAATGATTCATAAATTGGTGATAGCGCAAAACTTTTCCCAATAAGCACTCCTGTTATTGGATCTGCGATTGTGTGCATCCCCGCAACAACCAAGACTCCGGATATGGCGCTTAGGCAGATCGCGCCAATTCCTTCCTTGGTCTTCCTGTATTCTTTGTCTCTTACTAGATTCCACAGCTGCTTGAATTCAGAGAAGAAAATCGTTATAGCGCCATTTACCACCCTATCTCTTCTGCTGACCTTAAATGAATCGGGTTGTTCAGAGATTTTAGTGATAGTCTGAACTACATTGCAAGAATCCAAAATTTTATGTTTATGCAAACCCATACAGCGTTATTAATATCCTCTCTTTTATAAGCTTAATCGAAGGTTTGTTTAATACACGGTGAAATGATGCACTATGTTGTTGCGATACCAATTGACAAGAAACTTGCGGAATTCATAGGCAAAGGAGGAGCCGAGGGCAGCATCAACTTCTACAACAGGAAGATAGACGAGGATGTGATAGTAGGACTTGCGCCAAGTTCTATCGAAGATAAGTTCTATGCTGTAGCAGAGACATTCCTGATCGCGCAACAGATACTGATCAGCACCGCAAACATAGACAAATTATTCGGAGAGCTTGTTGTTGCATGCTCGCTTCTAGGCAAGCACGTAATATTCACCGATGAGAACGACATTGCCAACATACTTTCCGGAATAAAGGTGGGAGATTACGAAATATCCTCAAGGGAAGAGTTGATTCAGAAAATACTCTCAAAAAAGACAGTTGGAGGAGAGGGCGGCATTCGCGTTGACATAGACCACGCATTCCCGGTGAAAGGAATAGGCTCGGTTGTTCTTGGAATAGTTACCAGAGGCACGCTAAAGGTTCATGATGAACTCCATCACAGTTCAGGAAAGGTGATCAGCATCAAATCCATCCAGAGCCAGGATATAGACATACAAAACGCAGGCGTGGGAACAAGGGTAGGACTTGCGGTAAAGGGAATAGAGCATGATGAGATTAGCAAAGGGGATCTGTTTACGAAAAATAAAATGCAAAGAGTAAGCCAGACAAAGGCCGCAGTCACTGTTAGCTCAATAGCCAAAGAGGAGATAGCTGCAGGTAGCAGATACACGATGGTTGCAAACTTCTCAGATGTTAATGTTTTGGTGGAGCAGATCGCTGGAAACGAGATAACATTCAAACTCGAAAGGCCTCTTCCACTTGAGAAAGGCGATCAATTCCTGCTGATAAGAGAGAAAGCGCCGCGCATCTTCGCTGTTGGAACAATAGCCTAATTATATTCCATTCTTCTTTCTGAACTTGATATTGGCATCTATCCTTTCAAGAGTCTGGTTGAGCGCTTGAACTATATCCTGCCTTGTATTCTCCTTCCTTGAGAAGAAAGTTGCAACCTCCCTTCTGTATTCCTTCGTATCAACACCCGACATGTTCTCCACAAACCTTGCGAGCATGTGTGTAGCGCTGTCGTAAGTTTTCATTGATTTCTTCCAGTTCTTCTTGGTCCATTTCCAGCCTATGTCTCGTCCATTGAAGTTGCCAAGAACCCTTACAGTTATTGAAAAGGAATCCTGAAGCCTTACCTCCTTTGAATATGTAAGCGAAAGCGCACGTTCGAGGGTCTTTTTGTCCTTGAATCCACCAAGTACCCCGAGCAATCTTCTTTGCTCCTCTGGGAACTTGGCTTTCTTGTAGCTACTCAGGAAGTAATCGAAGTTCTCAGAGCCTAAGTTCCATGCGACAGTAGAGTATACCGCACTCCTTATGTTCTGGTTGATCTCCTTTCCCTTCTTATGATCATTGAATAGACTCCTTGCCTTTTCTACTACGCTTGGCTCTTCTGCGAGTCCAAGACTTGCAATCACTCCTCCTCGCAACATGATGTCTATCTCCCTCTCGCCTTTCTTTGGCATCCATCCGAACTCAGCAAGCAGGTGCTTGTTGAACCTTACAAGAGTGCCCTTTGTAATTTTTGCGAGTTTTGTGCGGTATGTTGCTGCGAAGAACCAGCCCAGATGTCCCGACACCGTCAAATTAAGCGGATATCCCTGGTTGAAGCAGTATTTATCGACAAAATCAAGATACTCCCTGAGTTCTATTCTTCCTGACCTTGTTAGGCTGAAAAGGTCGTTCTCTATCCCCCAGGCATCAAGTGGACCGAGTTTCTTTTCTTTTATCAGCGATCCAAGGCGTGCAAGTGTCTGCTTATCATACTTGACCCTGTAGAGCCCTTTCTGGCCATAGTTTAGTTTTATAAAAGGAGAATTTGTCTTTATGATCATGCTCTTCTTTGACATGGTTATTGTCCTTTCTTCACCTTCGGTAAGGTAGTGTATCGGTATTGGCCATGTGTCTGCCATGTCCTCGAGCAGCGTATATCTGGCCTGCGTAAGGCTATAGCCGCCAGCCACCTTCTTCACATCAACCATTGGGTGTCCTGATTTGGTCACCCAACTATGCATCAATTTCGATACCTCCAGTTTCTTCCCCATCTGCTTTGCCTGCACTTGTATAGAGTTCCAGAGATCTTCTTTTGTCGCATTTCCATACGCATGTTTGGATAAATAATGATGAAGCCCTTTCCTGAATGTCTCTTTGCCCACGTAATCTTCAAGCATGTAGAGCAGGCTGCCTCCTTTCTCGTAGCTTATCCTATCGAATATTGCATCAATCTCTCCTGGAGAGTTGACACGCACGCTTATCGGATGAGTTGTCTTTAGCGCATCTGCGCTCAGGGCCGCTCCTATCGTATCGTCAACATATTGTATATCATAATCCCATTCGGGGAAGACCTCGTCTATTGCCTTACATGCAAGGAAGGTGGCAAAGCTCTCGTTAAGCCAAAGATCGTTCCACCATTTCATAGTAACAAGATCGCCGAACCACTGATGGACTATCTCGTGCGAGATTGTTTCAGATGCGACCTGCTTTAGTGCGACAGAACTCTCCTTTGATATCATGAATTGGAGTTCCCTGAATGTTATGGCGCCCCAGTTCTCCATGGCTCCTGCAGCAAAGTCAGGAATGCCGATGAAATCGAGTTTTGGAAGCGGGAATTTTATTCCAAAGTAGTTCTGCTGCCAGTCAAGGAACTTTTTTGCATATTCAAGTGAGGTTCTCGCATATTCTTTTTTTCCCGGAACTGTTATCGCCCGCAGAAGCAGTTTGCCGAGCTTGTCCTCGATGTATTCATAGTTGCCAACGAAAAGGTAAAGCAGATACGTTGACATCTTTACACTCTTCTCGCATCTTACTATCTTCTTGCCATTTCCGAGGCTGTTGCTTTCCTTTATTGGCATGTTAGATATCGCATCGTACTCCTTGTCAATGATGAAGGAGACGTCAAAAGTGGCCTTGAACTCTGGCTCATCAATGCATGGAAATGCGGCCCTTGCATTCGGCGCTTCAAACTGTGAAGTTAGCAGATACTTTTCTTTTCCGCCTACCGTATATTTGCTTCTGTAGAATCCGTACAGCCCGTCATTATTTTTGCATACGGAAGTTATTGCAATCTCAACATCTCCCTTTACCGGCTTAGAAAAACTCAACTCCACTATCTCCTTTTTTTCATCAAACTTTATCTTCGCCTTTTGGACATCCTTGTTGAAAACCGAAGCGCTGATGAATTCAAGCTCTTTTGCGTTGAGCCTTATTGTTTTTGTCGGCTTTTTTATTCTGCACCTTAGGTCTTCATTTACTGTGGTCTTGAATGTTTTGAAATTTGGAGTGAAAACGAGTTTGTAGTTGATTGGTATCAGATTGTCCCCTATTGTCTGATGGTCTAACTTAGGCATTTAATCACTTTTGAATCACAATTTAATATATAAAAATGTTTAGTAGCTAATGGCGGTAAACGACTAGGTTGGTAAACAAGCCAAATGAAGGGTTTTGGAAGAGGTTGTATTTTTCGTATCCAAGCAGGGCTGGCGGTGCATATGCGACGGTTAAATTGCAATTGCTTGCAAAAGTCTCGTTTATGGAAGTTATGAGGTATTCCTGCCCATTTAAGTTGGTGCAGTTTTCTGCCCAGGAAGTTTGGTAGGAAAGATAGACGTGCTTGTAGCTGTCGTATATACTAGACATTATAGGGTTTGTATAGATCACAGCGTCTTGGGGAATCGTTGCAATAAATTGCCCCATCTGGACAAGCGGGTAAGTGTAAACATACTGAGATACGTTGATGTATTGTATTATCAGAAGAGAATTTGCAAATAGGAGTGCGATTGCGCCAATTAGCACCAAGGAAAGGAGATCGTGCAGCAAGCGATGAAGTAATGCAACGATTCTGTTCTTTGCCCCGTTGATCCCAATCTCAAAAACATCGGTCGCGGCAAAGCCTATGATTAGCGCAAGTGCGGGAAGAAATATGAGCATTAGCCTTACATAGGCAAATTCTATCGGCACATACTCTGTGATGCTTGTGGTTCCATATCCGAGGTAGAGCAATGTAGAACCAAACCACAATGCCGGAATAAGGAACCGCATATTTCTCTTGAGCAATAGGTAAATTATTCCTGCGATTGCAAAGTATGCAAACAACCCGCTAGATTGATTTGACCAATACTGGAAATTTTGTGGTGTTAGAAAACCGGTTGTAAGCGAGCTATAGATGTAGCTTGCAATCGAGGAATAACTCTGCCCCCCTGCGAACATGCCGTATATGGCGTTTGCATATCTTGTGAGATCAAATGAAAAAAGCCAGTTTATGTAACTGTTGAACTGGGGGACAGAACCCGAAACGCTAGAGTATATGTTAGAATTTAGTGTGAGGATGTAGAAGGGACCATGTCCTCCAAAGAGGGCGAGTCCGACTATAACCAAAAGAGCAATAGCAATCCCTAGAACAAAAAATCCAATGTTCCTTGCGTATGAAATAGTCCTACTTTTTATCCAATATGCAATAAGTATGATGGCTGCGAAAAATAGGATTATTATTGACTGTACGGTAGTTAGAATCCCAATCAGCCCGAAGAATCCAGCAAGGGCGTAGTAAATCTGCTTGTGTTTTGAATTCTTACGTGTTGCTAGGACTAGGAACAATACGCAAAGCGACACAATCAATGCCATTGGACCATTGTCACCAACATAAGCACTATTAACAACCGCAATTGGATTAAACGAGTAGAAGAATGCAGATAGCAACCCCGCCTTCCTATTATATAGTGAAGATCCTATCTTGTAAATCACCAACATTGTAAGAAGAAAGCATAACACCCCAAAGAGCGATGACGAAAGAATGCTCGGTGATAAAAGCGCATAGAATAGCGCTATTCCTGCCTCCAATAAATATTGCTGTGCAAGGACTCCGCCTCCTGCAACGGCGGCAAAGTGCCCCTGGTAGAGGTTGTAAGCCATGTCGGTGTAGATGTAGTTGTCTGCGCCGTTTATCGGGCTTGGCCCGTAGTAGAAGTACATGCTCAGGAAAAGCCCTAGCAGCATCACAAGAATGAGCGCTAGGTGGTAGACTTTAGGTTTGACGATTGATTTCGGCTTTGTCTTAATTTTTTTCATCAATCCACCTAGCTAGTAGTACTTGTTGCGTTTGATGCCACATAGTACAGGTTTCCCCTGAATGGGATTGCAGAATTGATTATGTCCTGCGAGAAGTTTTTGTCTATCTGAGGCGATAGGACAAGCTGCCAGCCTGGACAGTACTTTGATGGGTCTGGAGTGTATGCAAGGTTGAAGACCTGGTTGTATTTTGGAATTATCACATATGCACCGTCTGGTATTGCGCTGCAATTTTGGATGCTGTCATATGCATAGAATCTGCTCATGTTGTAAAACTGCATGTAGATGTGAATGTTGGAAAACGTGCCTGTGAAATATATTTTTGTGGTATTTGGCAGCTGGTTGAGATATTGGGCTATAACGAGTTGATCATATCGTTCCGCATACATTACATGATACCACATCAGGTTTATCGGTATCGATGTACCGATTAGGAATGCGATTGCCAGCGGAACGGCTATTGTGGCGGCCTTAGCGCGAAGGTTATCTCTCTTGCCCACCATCCTTGCCATCGCAATTCCTATGATCACAACAGTAGGTATTGCTATCATCGCCAAAAACCTGCTTAGTCTGTAGGAAAGAAGATACGATAATGGGATCAGCGAGACGTGCATGGGCCCAAACTCTAGGTAAAGGAACCCGGCTGCAAACCATAGCAGTACAAAATACGCTCGCCTTTCAAATCGAATGAGAAGATATATCATTGCAAGTACAAGGGTGTAGAAGAAGAAGCCTACAGTGCTTGAGTTTTGAATGTAAATTCGCTGGAAGAGGATTAGCGGATTATATATTCCCAATTGGGATGCGCTCACTATGTTTTGGACTATATTATAGTCGAACATGTTTTGTATGTAGAACATTGGGTCAATGTTTGTCGAGGGAATTGTGTTTTGCTGGCCTACTGCGCTGTAGAAGTTGGCATTTGTGGTGAAAGTCACAAGAACACTTCCGGAAGTGGCATAGTTGACCGCAAACAGCCCAACCAAAGCGACAATCATACCGATTGGGAGAAAGATTGTTGTGCTGTCAAGTCTTATCTTCTTCCTTGCCAGTTCAATCAGAAGATATGTAGATGCAACAATGATTATTATCAGCCCTTCAGGAGTCACAAGTGGGGATGCGATCAGCAAAATGCCAGCTGCAAGATACCACTTTCTTGATGATCTTCGCTGCGCGTAAAGTATTGCAAGCATAGCCAGTGAGGTTATGAATGCCATTGGTATGTCATCGCTCACGGTCGCCGATATCTGGACAACGAGCGGAAAGAATGCGGCAAGAAGGGCTGCAATTATCCCTGCGAGATTGCTGTGAAGCTCCTTTCCAAGCAGGAATGCCACCGTTATTATTCCAAGGAAGGAGAATATGCACCAGGCTGAATCTGTAAGGAGGCTAACGCCGAAAAACTTGTAGAAGATCGCTATTGGGTAGATGTTAAGGAGTCT
The DNA here is from genome assembly GCA_050749785.1 of Candidatus Micrarchaeales archaeon. Taxonomy (GTDB): domain Archaea; phylum Micrarchaeota; class Micrarchaeia; order Micrarchaeales; family CABMGC01; genus JAGWGI01. Next base: position 13,111 of record JBOGSA010000001.1, read on the forward strand.
TACGCTGAAGATAAACGGACTTTGATGGAACGAACCAGTAAGTACAGAGTTAGCAAGATCTGCATAGACTGTATCGTCACCGAAGAATGAGGGACCTTCGACAAATATGATGGAGTATATCAGAGCGAATGCAAGGATCCCGATGAGCAATCCGATGTAGAGCCTATCGTTCTTCGTATTGCGCTTCTCCTTTTTGTGCTTTCTGTGCGCCATTGCCTCCACTTTCACGTATTGATATACAGGAATATTTTATAGCATTGCCTATGATGCCTTCCATATATCCCAGAACTGCCTTTCCAGTTTTGCTATTTCATCGGGATCATCTACCATCTCAACATGCTCCACGTTCTTGTGCAGCCCTTTGTAAGTTAGGTTTACAGAACCATGCACTGCAATATTTTCAGAGATGTAAAGCTTTGCGTGTACGAATTCCTTTGGCACTTTTAGGTGTATGCTTGTCGGTTTTTTGCTTGCAAGATAAATCACGGCTGCAATCATTACCACAATTAGGATAGTTAGATAGAGCCCATATAGAGAATATTCCAGATAGTAAAGCATTGCATCTGCTATGGAGAGTATTGCTGATGAAATCAGAAGGTCTGTTGGGAACTTGCCTTTGGTCAAAAGCTTTTGCGCCCTTTTGTCCATGGAAGAGGAGACTATGTTGAAACTCCTTCCCCTTAAGTTCCTTAGTATGAAGTTTGCGTAGTACTGGTCAATGTAAGGCGACACAATCAGTATCTTTCTTCCCTTTAATATCACCCTCTCAACGTACCTGTAGGTATCCCTTCCGGAATAGGATGGCGTTTTAAATAGGTTAAACATGATTAGATAATCCAGCTAGAGTATAAAATGATTTTCATGTTTTCAAAGCACGAGTTAAAGATCAAGAACGGCGATGAGAAGCACTCAAGGCCGACGTTGCTCTCAAACTTCATCTTGGGATCCCAGGATGGACTTGTCAATGTTTTGGGAATCATACTTGGTGTCGCAGCTGCCACATCAGATGTTCGTATAATCTTCGTTGCAGCGCTAGCAGCTCTGGGCGCAGAATCAATCTCCATGGGCGCGGTTGCATATACATCTACTGTAGCAAGACGCCAGCACTACCTCAAGGAAGTGGTGCGAGAGAAGGAAGAGATGGTTGAGCTACCAAAGCTTGAGCGCGAAGAAGTAAGGAAAGTGTTCAAGGCATGGGGCTACGTGGGTAAGAAGCTTGAACATGCAACAGACATCATAACCTCGAACAAAAAGGCGTGGCTAGAGTTCATGATGGCGCACGAGCTCAACCTTGCGCCTGTCAATGAGAAGGAGGCGATCAACAGCTTCTGGGTTGTCTTTACCTCCACAATCGTCGGCTCGATAGTTCCGCTGGTTCCCTTCATCTATTTCACAAGAAGCATCTTCACAGGCGAGATAGCCTCGATAGTGCTAAGCGGCGCAGTGCTCTTTGGAATAGGAGTCTACGAAGCCAGAACCACGGTGGGTTCGCTCTGGGTTAGAGGGCTGCAGATGGCGGCAATAGGCCTTACCGCAGGGTTTGCAGGCTATCTGATAGGCCACTTCATTGGGGCAATACCAATATAGTCATTTTGGAAGCTAACGGCCTTAAATTTTCTCCAATTTACTTATAATGTCTTTGCCTTTTTTAGAGATTATGTAAGAATTGACAAAGCCTTTCTCAGTTTTTAGCGCAAAATCTTCAATAAGGCCGTACTTACGCAATCGCTGTAATTTTAGTGTTAAAGTTCTTCCATTTTTAACTGTTTTTCGTAAATCATTAAACCTTCTGGGCTTTTTCAATTCTTTGAGTAGATCAAGGATGTAGGGCTGCATAATTATTTGAACGATGTCAAACTTTGCATTGTCCATGATAGATTAATGATAAAGGCATATATTCTATCTATTGAAAAATATAACTAGCTATATTTAAATATACTTAGATGTATTATAAATATATGCAGAGGGTAGATAATACAATAGCCAAAAACTATTTGAATAAGTCAAAATACCTGAAGCTTGCCCACTGGTATCTTCTTTTTCTTAAAAATATTTACATTTTAGTTAGACATTATAACAAAACTTCGTGGCACACAAAAACACTAAACGACGAAGCAATTGAAAAAAACTATCGTATCTTTTATAATACATTATATCGAGAATTGGAGAGCAAAAAATCTGGTTATCCAAATAATATGTTTAATGAGAGAGCTTTGGGATTTTTGGTATATTACCTCTGTAAAAGCGTATCTCCTAAAAATATTCTTGAAACTGGAATAGCTAATGGTTTTACTAGTAGGATCATTAGGGAATCTCTAGAAAAAGGACATTTGTATTCTACAGAAGTTGATAAAAATACAGGAATTTTAGCTATAGGAAACTTTAAGGTCAAATGGGAAAAAATTATAGGTTACAAATATTTCAATTTAATGGAAGCACTCTCCGTTATGAAAAATATAGATTTATTTATTCTAGACAGTGGCCACTCCTATGAAAATAAACTATTTGAGCTAACTGTTGTTCACACAAAATTTCCAGGCAGCTTGGTGCTTACTGGTGCATTAGCAATGAAGGCAATTATCCAACACTGCAAAACAAATAGACTGGATTTTTTGATTGTGCCTTCCTACCCCACCTCGTTTTGTCTCATATTCCCACATGTAAAAAGAGAACGCCTACTTCAATCATTGAGAACCAGGAAAAAATATTAAAATAATGGCAGATTCCAATGCATCTGCCACCTAGATTTAACCTGTTTTACTTTTTCTCCTTCTTCTGGGCCTTCTTCGGTATCATTGCCTGCAACCTATTCCTGAATCTAAAGGCGACTACTCCAAGTATTACAATCACTATCACGGCAACTATTATTCCTGTTGAACCGCCGCTTGACGATCCTGGAGTTCCAATGATCGCATAATAATTCTGGGAGCTGGTGTATACCTGGGATGTTGCCCCATTTGGCTGGGACCACTGCTCATATAGGGTCACCGGGTAGCTACCAATATTGCCCTGCGAGTCCACATTCACATAGAATGTAACATTGGCGCTCTGCCCTGGCGCGAGCTGCGTGAGGTACTGGTTAGGCGACGCCGGAGTAATCGGGTATATGCTTTGGAGGCTGAATGTTATCTGCTGGCCAGTCTGTCCTCCTGTATTCTTTATTCTAAAGCTCAGAGGTACGTAAGTCGCTCCTGGCGGCACAGCGCCGCTAACAGAGGTTATGTTGTATATGGCGGATCTTTGCAGAGTAACGTTTAGGTACGCCGTCTTTTGTACAGCGTTCTCATAGTTTGCATTCGAATAAATCAGTCGAACCGGCAGAGCATAGTTTGTCTGGTTGTCATCTTTGTTTGCTGTTATGAAAACATTCTGCGTAGCAGACGCCCCTGGCTGTATGGTACCTATGAATACGCTGCCAGCTGAACTGCCAACTGTGAAGTTGGAGGTGCTAAGGAACTTTGCGGTCACATTCTTCGCAACTCCGGATCCGATATTTTGGATTGATACGGTTAAGGATTGGTTTGCTCCCGCATAGAGGGTTTGTGGTACCGATGCAATTATGCTCGGCACAAGGTTCGGCGAATCTACTATTACGCTGATCGGCACGCTGACCATCTTGGTAACGTTTGAACCATACTGTGTGGTATACTGAAGTTTTACAGGGATGTAGTTCTGTCCGGACATGAGCGTTCTGTTCGCTTCGATTGTAGCTACAGCTGTTCCTGTGCTTCCGCCAGATATTGAACCGATGTTGAATACCGGGGACCCAGAGACTGTGAAGTTAGCGCTGTCTAGCAGCGTGACGTTAACATTTGTTGCTGATGCGGTGCCGGAGTTGAACACATTGATGTCTATGTTCGACTGGCTTCCAGGCACTATCGTTGTCACCGGAGTTGCTGTAAGAACAAGGTTAGGCGTGCCGCTGATGTAGAAGGAAATTGGTATGTTGGATGTTGCAGATTCGGTTGTGGTCTGACCCGAAACTGTTGTGCTGATCAGATATGTTGCTGTAACATATAGGGTGTAAGTGCCAGACTGGACATTCTGTGGCACTCTAAGCGTGTATTTGAGGAACCCGGAATTCACACCGCCATAAAGACCCTGGCTCATTGAGCTTATCAGCTGCGTGTCTATTGGTGAATAATTGAGTAGTGGATAGCTGCCGGCAAGTCCGAGGTTGATGTTCTGCAGATTCCCGTAAGAATCATAGAGCTGGAAAGTCAGGGTGAAGTTCTGCCCTGCAAGCACAGGCTGGGGCGATATGCCAAGATTCGTCACAGAGAGCTCTCCGTTTGCATACACTATTCCTGACATCAAGAAGAGCATGCCTATTGCTGCAAACATCGCAGCGACCATACCAATTTTGTTTTTTCCAATTTCCATTATTGACACCTAAGCGTTATCCTCGGAAGTTGCCTTGAACACTCTGAGACTGAGCCGTATGAGTATGAGAGCCACGACAATGAGAATCCCCAGATTGATTATCAGCGTATTGAACGAGATGAATCCCTGAAGCGTGATCGCCCGAATTATCGTGTTTGCATAAGTGAGAGGATCGACTACTGAAACAGCCTGAAGCCAGCTTGGAAGACTCTGAACTGGAAGTATTCCGCCGGAGATGAACCAGAGCGGAAGTCCTACAGCTTGTGAAAATATTGCGTAAGCATCCACCCTCTTGACCCTCGATGCTAGAATTATTGCGATTGCGGTGAAGCCGCAGCTAAGTATTATGGTGACTATGGCAATGTATACAAGCGCGACAACGCCTCCTGCAAGCTGTGCACCGTCAAGGGTGCCAATGAAGAGTGCAAGCGCTGCGTATATCAGACCGAGCGTTGCCCCGGAAAATATCCTGCTAATTACAATCGCATTCTTGTTTATCGGGGTTATGAAAAAAGCCTTGAGGTTTCCCATCTGCCGATCGCTAATAAGGGATATTCCGCCGCCGAAGAGCGAACCGAATACCACCACCATCGGGACAATTCCTCCGACTAGGAAATCCTTGTAGCTTCCGTTGGCCGCGTAAAGTGCGTTTGATGAGACCTGACCAGAAGGAACTGAAGCACCCTGAGATATAGCTTGCGCATTGTCTCCGAATTTCGCTGCTGCGGCGTCTATTATAGGAAGAGCAAATTGCGTAACCGATTGCTGCGTGTTGCTGTAATAGACCTGTATTCCGGGAACGCCAGCTTTGGTACTTGGGAATGTGGGTAGTATTATCACAACAATCTGGATTTTGCCTGTTTGAAGCATGCTAAGCGCAGTGGCTTGGTCGGTTATCGCGGATATGGAAAGGAAATTATTTGCCTGTAGATCACTTATGAAAGACAATGCCTGTGGATTGTTGGCATAATTTACGATCACTATTGGCGCGCTGCTTATCGCTGATCCAATGTTGCCGAAAAATACGATTATCACAAGTGGGAATATTATAGATCTTATTAGGTTTACCCTAAGGTTGCTCCTGAAGATGAGCATCTCCCTTTTGTAGAGTATAAGTGAATCGCTTAGCAGTCCCATTTTTACCTTCCTCGTCCTCTCATCATCGCATCCATCTTCGATGATGTGTCTTCATGAGTCTCGTCTCTTGTAGCGCCGCCGGTTAACGCTATGAAAACATCGTCAAGCGTGGGCATATGCAGGCTCATTGAGGAGATCTTAATCTTCTTCTTGTTAAGTTCAGTAAGCAGCTTTGCCATTATCTTTTCCTCGTTGCCGACCTCCACAAGCGCGGTAACCTTATCCACCTTGACCTCTGGCTTGAGTTTGAAGCCAATTTTAAGCATATTGGCAACAGCTGCTGTATCTTCATGCGCCTCAGCCACAACTTCGAGAATCCTTCCCGTGCCGACCACCTTCTTTAGCTCAGACACAGTGCCGATCGCCTTCACCTTTCCGTGGTCTATTATCGCAATTCGGTCGCATAGCGCATCAGCCTCCTCAAGATATTGAGTTGTGAGTATTATTGTGACTCCGATCTGGTTGAGCTCTCTTATGTGTTTCCACATATTCACCCTGTTCTGGATGTCAAGCCCGGTTGTTGGCTCGTCGAGTATGAGTATGCTAGGATGCTGTATCATCGACTTAACCAGTTCGAGCCTCCTTTTCATGCCCCCTGAGAACGTTCCAGCCTTCTTATTTGCAAAGTCTGTAAGGTCTGATTCCTTAAGCGCCTCCTTTATCCTCTTCTCCCTCTCCGCAGCAGGCTCAACGTGGTAAAGTTCAGCAAAGATCTCAAGATTCTCTCTTGCCGTAAGGTCTCCTTCCACAACTGTTTCTTGAGTCATCAGCCCGATGAGTTTCTTTATCTGCTCCCCGTATTTTTTAATGTCTAGGCCGTTGACAGTTATCTTTCCCTGAGTTGACTTCAATAGACCGAGAATCATGTTGATCGTCGTCGTCTTTCCTGCGCCGTTAGGTCCGAGAAGGCCGAATATCTCCCCCTTCTTTATCTTAAATGAGATGTCGTTAACTGCGGTGAAGTCGCCGAACTTCTTAACCAGGTTATTTATTTCTATAGCATATTCAGCCATTGAGCTCATCCTTCATCAGTTTGTTCACTTCCATGAACGATTTTATCATCAGTTTCCTAGATGCCTTAACTATCTTTCGGCCGCTTTTGGTATGGTAGTAGTGCTTTTGTGCCTGAGCCCCTTTCATGACCACCTTGCTCTTTATGAAACCCTGCTTTTCAAGAGAACTTATCGCATTGTAAAGGTCGCTTTTTGTCAGTCCTTTGAAGATGAAGACTTTCCTGCCCTCTATTGCCTTTAGTAGCTCGTATGGATATCCGGCGTGCCTGCTGAGGTGATTTAGAAGTATCACCTTGAGCATTTCGTTTCTGAGGCCCTTGTTAACGAAAGAGGATTGTTTTTGTGCCAAAAGCTCAACTAGTCTAAAATTAGACTAATTAGATATAAAAGCATATCGGGCTCCGTTACTTTTTTGCTGAATGTAGCGCCGATAGAATTCGCTGCTCTAGTTTGTATGACTCCTTGGATCTTCTGTCTCTGGGATACCTTAGCTTGACGTCTATGTCATCTATTATCGTGGTTGGAGGATTTGTTAGGGCGATTATCCGATCGGAGAGTTCGGTTACCTCCTCTACGCTGTGGCTGACCATCACAACCAGCTTTACCGAGGTCTTTCTGTTCTTGAGAATGTGGTGCGTTTCTTTTCTGAGCTCATCTGCGGTGATTGCATCTAGGGACGAGAAGGGCTCGTCCATAAGCAGCACCTGCGGATTTGAGACCAGCGCCCTTGCTATCCCTATTCGCTGCTTCATCCCGCCGCTTAGCTCGCGGGGATAGGAATCATGCGATGCCTTCAGGCCCACGATTGAGAGCATCTCTTTGCAATGCTTCTCTTTGCTCTCCTCGCTTGAATCAGAATCTGAGAGTGCAAGCTTCACGTTATCTAATGCGGTAAGCCATGGAAGAAGGGCGAAATCCTGGAAGACTAGCGAGATTCCTTCCGGAGGGGAATTTACGATGCTGCCGTTGTATTTCACCGTCCCTGAGCTGGGCTGCAAAAGCCCGGCTATTATTCTTATCAGCGAGGACTTGCCGCATCCGGAGGGTCCGATTATTGATAGGAACTCGTTCTTGTAGGCTTCGAAGCTGATCTCCTTTAGTATTTCGGTTCTAAACCTCCCCTTTGCAAAGTAGAGCTTTACCTTCTCAAGACTAAGTATCGGTCTTTGCACAATCATACCTCAAGTTTGTATCTTGTAATGACTCTGTTATATACTTTCTGCCAAAAAAGCCTGTTGACGATTATTACCATAAGCGTCATGGAGAGTATGGATAGCAGCATCAGCGTTATGTTGCCCGAAAATACCGCCACGTCTATTAGCTTGCCGATTCCGGTGCCTACTTGGCTTAGGACCACCTGCGATGAACCAGAGGACTGGACTACGAAATACTCGGCAACTATCAGAGAGTTCCATCCCCCTCCTATCGCGGTTATTGATCCGGTTATGAATGAGGGAAGTGCTGCTGGAACATAGAGCTTGCTCCATCTCTGCATCCAGTTGAGCCTGTTTGAACTTGCGACTTCTATGAGTGAGGAGGGTATTGTTCGCAGCCCTGATATCACACTAAAGAGTATGTACCATATCATAGAGATGAATATTACGGCAAATGCGGTGCTCTCGCCGAAATAAGGTGTGCTGGCAAGTAACACAATGAGAAGCGGGAGCAATATAGTCGCAGGGATTGCAGATGATACCTGCAGCAAAGTGGTAGCAGGCCTGAACCATTTTCTGGAAAAAGCGATTGATATTCCAACAGGAATTGCTAATGCCGCACAAATTATGTAGGTTATCCAGATCCTAACAAAAGATGTGCCTAGCGCGATGAGTACAATGAATTCTGTCGGGAGCAGACTTGTGTTAAGCAGCAGGATTGCGCCCAACGCTATCAACAAGAGAGCTATTGTTGCGTAGATATGCTTGAAGTGTTTATGTTTTATTAGCCTATAGGATTTCTTTATCTGCGGTGTCCTTGGTTTCACACTTATCACTGCCTTGGTAGGATTTCGTAACTTTAATCTTGGGAACGCCTTGCGCAATGTTGAATAAAACTTGATGTAGAATTCCAATATGCGTGACTTCTTATTGCCCACTTGATTTGCGGCGAGGGAAAAACGTTCAGAAAAAATGTAAAACGGCTCTAAAAGGAAAATTCTTGTTAGCACCACCGCAGCGATGAATGCGACTATAACAATCAGGTAATACGTTATGGGAAAGGAAGTGGATGCAGCTATGTTTGCAATCTCCACACCTATTCCGTTGGTGACGGCAAAGCTCTTGCTGCCTGTTGAGAATATCTCGCTGGTTGCAAGGTAGAAGAGCCCTATTGAGAAGGATATGGCTGACTGGTATGCTATCCTAGGCAACGATGCAGGAACATAGAGCTTTTTTATTCTGTCCCATAGCGAGAAGCGATAAAGAGCGACAACTTCCTGCATCTGCTGCGGTATCGCTTTAACGGACTCGTATACACCAAAAGAAATGTTCCAGGACATGCTTGTGAATATAAGGAATATCACAGCGATATTTATTCCGATGTAATTGGGTATCACAGAGACTACAAGCAGTATGACCACAGGGAAAAAGCCCAAGATCGGTATTGTCTGGAAGACGTCTAGAATTGGTAGTATTATTCTTTCTAGGGTCCTGTTAGTGGCGGCTGCGATTCCTACAGCTATGCTAAAGATTATGGAGACTAAAAGTGCGAAAAGAAGCCTAAACCAGGATGCAAGAATGTCAATTGCAAGCGTTGATATGAAGTCCATTTATCCTCAATTGGCATTACATATTAAATAGCTTGTTTTAAACGTAGACTGGGGAATGTTTATAAAACGGGAAAAGCAGGTTTATCTGAATAATATGAGCAGCTTCAATACTCCAAGACATGAGAGTGATAGTAAGTTTGTGGGAAAGGTTGACGGGATAAGCATCTCGGTCGCAAGGTACAATTTCTCTATCGTCTCAGAGGATAATAAGTTCAAGATCAATAATTACAGAGTGCTTCGAAAGCTAGTGAAGTCAAACGCTTATAGAATACTCAAGGGAAGCATATACAATTCAGGGATAGTGGGTGCAGTTGCAGACCAAATCGTCAACGCAGCTTATGAAGATGTGGTCAAAGATGGTAGAACAGATGGAAAGAGCAATGTGGTTGCAAGCAAAGTTAACTTCTTCACAAGACCTGAAGTGGTTGAGTATTGCAAAGAGGCAGGACCGGAGTTTGGCAGGGCGGCAGTCAAGGGGCTTGGCAAACTGCACGATATAGTAAATCTAGATGCTTACAAGGCAATAGACATAATGAGAACTGTTGAGGCCAGCTTCAATGGCAATACTTTATTCGAAATTGTTTATGCTCAAGACATAGCAAAAATTGAGGCTGTTGAAACTGAACCGCTCGTCATCTTAAAGAGGACTCACGAGATATTGAACGAGGGGCAAAGTCTCATGAAGACTTTAGAGGAGCTCGATATAGAATATATGAGGGAGTTTCAAGAGCTTTTGAGGATTACTTCTACAGAGTTTAGGGAGGAGACTCTTGGAGGACAGAATCTGGAGATATAATAAACGGATTCCCCTAGTAAAAGTATTTAAATCTCGACGGCGTATCCTATATTGGTGTAATATTGGGGGTAGGCAAGATGCTGGGGATCGGCGCAACCAGCCTCAAAAGCAACTTCACAAGGCTCAGCAGGCCCTACAAACTTAATTTTGCTATCACTTTCTGGTGCCAGAGCCACTGCGTTCATTGTGTTAAGCCTGATGAAGTAATTCTTGGTGACAATACAGCAATCGCAAATCTAGGCATTGGTAATCATGCTATTGGCTCATCTGGGCTAAATAAAATCTCACAGGTATTTTCAAGGCCATACAAGGGTAAATTGATAAGAATAAAGGCTTCTGGGTTATTACCTATAGAAATAACTCCTGAGCATCCCCTATTTGTGCTAAGATCTGAGACAATGCGACAGCATAAACGCTTAATCGACAAATCCAGATACAGTAGAACTTATGAATTCAAAGGCCCTGAATGGAAGCAGGCTAAGGACATTATTCCTAAAACAGCAGTCAAGGATGGCGACTACATGTGTATGCCGATGCTTGAAGGAAAACTAGATGTTAAAACGTTAAAACTTGAAGGCTTTAATAGAGGAAGGGGAATAGCCATTTCACGAGCCAAAGGGGTTCCACTTAGCTTTCCATTAAATGTAGACACTGCATGGCTTCTTGGAATTTACACCGCCGAAGGGTGCCCTGCCTCTAATGGTGCAAGGTTCTCTTTTAATACTAATGAAGTAAACCTGCACGCGCAAGTTAAGCGAATTGCAAAACTGTTGGGTTATTCTGTTACTATAACTCGCAGAGGCAATTCTACAGAATGCTGTTTGAGTTCACATGTTCTTTCTAGGGCATTTGCTGAATGGTGTGGCAAAGGCGCGGCACACAAAAAAATCCCAGATTTCATATTACTTAATAGAGATAGAGCAATATTAGAGGCATTTCTTAAAGGTTGGGAGGAAGGTGATGGATATTGGAATGGAAATAATTTCTATGGCTCGACTGTATCAAAAACTCTGGCACTTCAACTCCAATTGGGCTATGCGTCATTAGGACTTTTTTCACGATTGACATATGTGCAAAAGGGGCCAGGTAAATTTTATGATAAGATTGTTAATTATCACAGCTATTACATGATTGCATACCAGAAAGCCCAGAACCAACGGTACTCAAAACGTATGGGAAAATATTTCCTACTGCCAATAAGAAGCATTGAGGAAGTGTCATACACGGGAACCGTACATAACATAGAAACTCAAGATAATACTTATCTTGTTTCGAATGCCATAGTACATAATTGCAACATCTGGGACATAAAACCGAAAGGGGAACTCAGCTTAGAAGAGATAAGGGAATTTGCCAAGAAGAACAACTACTTCAAGTGGGTTCAACTCACTGGTGGTGAACCATTCCTCAGAAGTGACATAGTTGAAATCGCAAAAGCATTTGCCGAGAGCTCAAAGGGGCTCTACATGCTCACAATGCCAACCAATTCCCTATGCAATCTTGAGATGGAGATAAGGAAGATAACAGAGATGCTAGAGCTCAAAATACCAAGGGTTGCGATAACAATCAGCCTTGATGGATACAGGGAGATGCACGATGCGATAAGGGGAGTTCCTGGCAACTTTGACAAGGCGATGGACATGTACGGACGCCTAAAGGAGCTAAAGAAGACGTATCCTAGCCTCTTCTTTGTATTTGGATACACGATGATAAAACAGAACCAGGGCGCATTCCAAAAGACGTATGAATCGGTGAAGCAGCACTTTCCCGAGATAAAATACAATGACTTTCACATAAATCTTGGCCAGATATCTGAGAACTATTACCATACCACTGATGACGGGATAAAGATTAGCGATCGCGAGCTTGTCGCGCGTGAGATAACGGATTTGGTAAGGAAAAGGGAATTCGAGGTCAGCGCTATACAGAGCATAGAGCAGATATTTCTCACAAAACTCGCAGAATACGCAAGAACAGGAAAGCAGCCGATGAAGAGCAGGGGTCTTGACGCTTCGCTCTTTTTGGACAGCTGGGGCAACGTTTATCCATCGATAATGTGGAACAAGAAGGTCGGAAATATACGGGAGATAGACTATGATCTAAGCAAGATATGGCATGGCAAAGAGGCCGAGGAGATTAGGCGAGAAATACGGGAGGGAAGAGAGCCGCCGCAGTGGACTTCTTGCGAGGCATACCAGACCATAATGGGGGACATAACGAGTTTTGTAAGGGCAAAAACTATCTGAAGTGCGTGGTACTATGTATATTCTAGGAATTTGGGACGGACACGATTCGGGGGCTGCGCTTCTCCAAGATAACAAGATAATATTTGCTGCAAACGAGGAGAGGTTCACAAGGCGAAAGCTGGAGATAAAATTTCCGTACAACTCGATAAAGGCCGCATTAGACTACGCAGGAATAAAACCTGATGATGTTGAACATGTTGCATTCGCAACCATAGAGCTGACCAAGACGCTTGAACGAATAATGCCTTATTCCAAGGAGTACTACTACGAATTCAGAAGAAGGAAGATGCTAAAACCGAGGCTCGAGAACTTCAACCACAACCTGAAATACATGTTGACATCCGCAGGAACATGGCCCTTATGCAATGCGATAAGCAAGAACATTATCTCTGCGCAACTTCGCGATGCTGGATTTACAAATTACAAGCTTCATGTTGTTGATCACCACACTGCGCATGCTGCCACAGCAGCTTTTACATCTGGTTTTTCTAGCGCTCTGGTCATCACCCTTGACGGATTGGGAGACGGCTTGAGCGGATCAATAAGCATACTAAGGAAAGGAAAACTGGAAAGGCACAAGGTGATACTTGCGAGGAATTCTTTAGGGAGATTTTTTGAGCAGGTTACAAACATAGTAGGAATGCGAGAGCTTGAAGACGAGGGAAAGGTGATGGCAATGGCAGATTATTCCTTCCCGTTCCCTTTTGAAAAGAACAAACTCAAAGATTTCTTCAAGGTTGAGGGCATAGATATAATCGCAAAATACAGCCCTGTCGGCCAGTATGATATGCTCAATAGGATAGCTTGGTCTATGCCAAGAGAACAGTTTGCCTACATGGCCCAGCAGCTCATCGAGAGAACTGTTGTGGAACTTGTAACCAATGCGATAAACAAGTTTGGAATAAGAAACGTGGTCATGGCCGGAGGGCTTATGTCTAATGTGAAGATGAACATGAAGATAAAGGACATAGCTGGCCTTAAGGACTGGTTCGTATTTCCGCAGATGGGAGACGGTGGCCTGAGTCTGGGAGCTGCGATGCACGCAAACTACCTTGAAACAGGAACTAGCGCTTATGCCATGGAAGATGCGTATCTTGGGAATAGCTACTCGGAGAATCAAATTAGGGATGCACTCAGGAAGGAAAAGGGCCTTCATTACGAACTGATTGGCAATCCTGGAAAATATGCAGGAGAGCTGATAAACAAGAACAATTATGTATTCTGGTTCCAGGGAAGGATGGAATTTGGACCCAGGGCACTAGGAAACAGAAGCATACTTGCCAACGCAGGGGATGAGGATGTAAAGGAGAAGCTGAATATACACGTAAAGCAAAGAGAATGGTACCAGCCATTTGCTCCTGCTGTGCTTCGTGATGATGCGAGCAAGCTCTTTGATGGCCTTAAGGGAGATGGCAGATTTATGACAATGGTCTACAGGATAAAAAAAGAGAGGAAGGATGTTATGAAATCGGTTAGGCATATCGACCTTACCGCAAGGCCGCAGATGGTCTGGAGTTACAACAAACCTTACGAACAGGTGCTTAGGCAGGTAAGAAAGAAACTGGGGTATGGCGTAGTACTCAACACGAGCTTCAACATCCATGGCATGCCAATAGTAATGACTCCTGGAGATGCGATAGACACAATGAAAAAGACAAAAACGCGTTACATGTTCCTAGGCGATTTCTTCGTTGAGAACAAATCAAGATAACTTTTCAGCACTCCTCTTTTTCTTGTTTAGGAATATCGACCTTGCGATAAGCAGCACTACCACAACAACCAGAGCTGTCGCGCCTATTAGTGTTGTGCTGATCGATCCTGTAGTGTTTTTCGGTGCGTTGGCTATTGATATAGAGACAAGGTTAGAATAGCTCAGGTTGTTGTAAATATAGTGGGAAACTATTGCACCTCCGTAGCTTGCGACTCCCTGAGGATATGTCAGAGCAAAAACAACATGCTTTGTCTGATACGGACCTATTTGCACAATGTAGTTTGGCGCAGAGGCGAATGATATGGATGGGGGCACAAGAGCCGAAACATTGACCGTGAAATCGTTTTGTACTCCGTTAAAGACGCTGACATTTACTGTTGCCATCCCATTCCCAGACGTCGTGTTTACATTAAGGTATACTCCAGAGGTTGTAGGCTGGCCGAGATTCACCATACATGGGAATAGAGCTGTGAATGTCTGCGTGCCCTGCTGATAAGCCAGGGTAAAAGAATCAACATACGTCCCTGTTCTGGTCCTGTTTACAAGTTCCACAGGTATAAGCGTCTTGACATTTGGGGATAATGAGGTCAGTGTGTAAGTCTGATTCTCTGGTTGCGCTCCGTGTATCATTGGCGTGAATAATAGATTGTATGCCGTGTCGTTTCCTGTGTTTATTATCGAAAAATTAAGGACGTTTCCAGGTTGCAGATTTGTGCTGCAGCTTGCGGTAAGCGTAACTGTTCCTGCATTTGCAATCCCTAGCAGAAGAACAATCGCAATGAGCCCTATATGCGCCGTTCTCATTTCATCACTTTTTCGCTAGAAGGAAATATCCTATAGTGAGATATGCAAGCTTTGCGAGCGCATAGTTCGGGGCATGCAGACCAGATATAGGACTCAATTCGACTATGTCGAATCCAAGCAGCTTCTTTGACTTTGCCAGCTCTTTTATCAGCACCATTGCATCGTTGAATCTAAGACCATCGGGTTCAGGCGTTCCAACGCTTGGCATCTCGCTGGGATCGAACACATCAGCATCTATCGTAAGGTATATTTCCTTCTCAGTCAGCTTCGCAACCTCCTTTGCAACAGCCTCGATTCCCTTCCTCTTGACCTCTTCCATGAAGAAGGACTTAGCCCTCTTGTTCTTGGGATCCAAAGGCGCATCTGTGCTTCTTATTCCGACCCCTACAACATTCTTTGCAAGTTCCGAGCACCTTGCCATTGCTGTTGCGTGCATGTATTTTGTGTTGAACATCTCGTCCCTTGTATCCGCGTGCGCATCAAGCTGTACAACGCTGAAATTCTTGTTCTTCTTTGCAAACGCATCCACAGCGCCGATTGTTATTGTGTGCTCACCACCTAGAATCAAAGGCACCTTTCCACTATCGATTATCAGGCCGACCTCCTTGCTGATCCTCTTCACCATGTTCTGTGGTGAACTTAGATCAGGAGCAAGTTCGTCCATGGTATATACTCCGATCTTGCTTATGTCGGATCCGAGCTCATAGCTGTAGAGCTCCATGTTCCTGCTCGCGTCTATTATGGCGCGTGGCCCGTCCCTTGTTCCTGACTTGTAGGTCACGGTTGAATCGTAAGGAATTGGAAGCACGACTACCTTTGCTTTTTTGTAATCTATTTCTTCGGTGCCAAACATGTTGTACTTAGGCAGTGAATTTAGGGGCTGCATAAAATAACATCGTTATTTAGCTATAAAAAGGCGTTTGCTGGCCCTGCTGACCGGAGTTTCACAGGCGCGCGTGGAGGTCTACCGCCCGAGTGCCTCCTTGACCTCATCCCAATTCAGCCGCTTTTGCAGCGGTATGAATGAATTCGCGGTTTTTGGCACACTGATTGATGCAAGCGCAGCTGTAAAGCCATTTCTGTTAGCTATCCTAAATTTATTCGGATAAAGCGAGCTCAGCCAGTAGAGATCGTAGAGATCCTTCCATTCGTGCCTTGTCTCGAATGCGCGTTCCTTCTGCCCAATCAGGTTCTCTAGCGTGTATACATTGGTTCTCTTCGAGATTGGAAGGAAATCTGAGACCAGCCTGCTTTTCTCATACTTGCCATCTAGATTGAATGAGAAGTCTGCTTTTACCACATCCTTGACGCCATTGAACTCGTACCCGAGCAGAAATCCTATGGAGCGTTTTGTGAAGAATTCTTTCTTTATAGGCCAGCCAATCTGGCGCATAAATTTTTTGATGCTTTCTTTGCTGGCCGCAGTATCGTAATCTAAGTCTTCTGAAAAGCGCTGATGCCCCTGAAGATAGCACTTATTTATCGCAGTTCCTCCTTTGAGCACAAACCCCTGCTCGTCGAGGAGCTCTAGAAGCTCGAATAGGAACGCTTCCTTTACCACAAACTGCAGGCCAAGCCCTGCTTTGGCTGCATACTCCCGCAGCTCATCAATGCTGTAGACTATTGATGCCACCATGATAAAAGCGCCTCTTTTCCGACATTGTCTATAATCCTCCACCTGCTTATGTACTTTCCGCTTCCCCTTCCCTCAAGGTAAGCATTTGCCGAGACCTTTTTAAGGCAGAACTCCATTACCTTGTTCTTTTCCCTGCTGCGGGATGGTAGGATTGATAGCAAATATCCGAGCCTCTGGAAAAAGGCATTTCCTTCCCTTTTGCAAATGCCTAGCAATTTCTCTGAATCGATGCGTGAATAATAAAGCGCCCGTGATAATCTAGGATAGCCCACGAGATTGGAATGCAGCATGGAGTCATAAATCGCCTTCTCGATTGATGCAACATTGTATGTGCCATTTTCCACTCCGCCATAATTCTTGGCCTTGAAATAATGGAACTCATATTGCCCCATGCTTAATTGCTTCCTTTTTTCCGATGCGACAAACACGGTGAATGGATACTCGTCCATGAGATTATGGAGATAGAATGAAGATGTAAGTGAAATGTAGCCGGGATAGAGCGTCGTTGCTATTGAAAACGGATCGACCTTTTTTGAGACGTATATGCCTTTTAGGGGGTTATAGATGCTTCCGGCCCTGGCCAGTTTATTCAGCGTGACCGTCAATGAACCCTTCGATGTGAGCGACAGTCCTTGCAGGATGGGGAATTCGGCAATTTTTGCGTCGTCTATGTAGTTTAATAGCTTTGTTGTTAATTTCATCGAATATTAATAAAACGTTAATATTTAAATACTTTTGCAACAAGGTTGTTTGCATGGGAAATCCAGATCTATGGGGGCATTTAAATACGGTGTTTTAATAATTATCAAATGATAATTAATAGAGCACCATTCGGAAGCCGCTTTTTGTCCATTATCTTGTTGTATCTGTTGGACTTATGGGGGGCTCGACGTAAGCTGGGTCCATGTGCTGCCAGATGTATCATAAAGCCCCCCAGAAGTAAGGGTCCAACATGCGTTACCATAAATCCATGCATAGCAGGCTAGCGGATCGCCTATCGCAAAGCTCGGTGCAGCCTGTGCATACTGACTCCAGGAGGAAGAGTAGGTGTATAGACCTCCGCTTGTTAATACCCAGCATCCTGTGCCCACACCCCCATTGGAGGCTACAGAGCCGTAGCAAGCCGTTGGATCTCCCATGCCAAAGTTTGGAGGCTGCGCTGCAACATAGCTCCAACTAGAACCGCCGCCGGTGTGGTAGTAGCCTGACGATGTGACCATCACGCAATCCTGGCCTCCGCCGCTGCCAGTGGCCCAATCATAACAGCCCATGGTATCGCCGTCCTGGAAACCGGACGGTGGAGCGCTTGTGTAACTCCATGCACCATTGCTAGTGGATGTATAGTAGCCGCTGGTGGTAACCGCATAGCATGCTTGTGAGAATGTGGTTATCCAGCAACCCAATGGATCACCTGTTACAAAATTTGGAGGTGCAGAATCCATAAGTGTCCAACCAGAACCTGATGAGGAACTGCCCACGCTATCTTGGTAGTATGTTCCGGAGCTGGTTATAGTCCAGCATCCTTGTGCACCCCCACCGCTGGATGGGGCAATGTATGCATAACATGAAAGTGGATCCCCGTGGACGAAATTTGACGGTGTGGGAAGATAATTGGACCACGTTGAACCAGTGGTCGAAGAGGTCTGGGTTGATGTGAGCGCGAATATTGTAACGCCACATGTCCCACATGCCTCATATTGAGAACTAAGGGCTGGGTAGATAAACGGTGCTTGCAGGCCGTTCAAGCTTATTATCACGGTTCCAGACCCACCGTTGCCGCCGCCGTAGTTGGCACCTCCGCCTCCCCCTCCACCGCCTGTATTTGGACCGCCATTTGAACCGCCAGCAAAATAACCACCTGCCCCTCCGCCGCCCAGCCCGCCTGCACCCGCAGATCCTGCGCCGCTATTTGAGTTGCCTCCGCCCCCCCCTCCGGCATAATATGTTGCACTGCCAGAAATGATGCTAGATAGTCCATTTCCTCCAGGGCCGCCGTTGCCTACACCATTGTAATATCCTGTGCCACCAATTGCGCCAGCTCCTCCACCACCGCCTCCTGAACGAATGTCTGAGCTTGTGCCTCCTGTGTTGCCCTGCCCAGAAGTTCCGGCACATCCTGCGCCGCCACCGTTGGCAGCTCCGCCACCTGAACCGCCTGTAGAACATCCCGTAGCTCCTGAACCACCGCCTCCACCAACAGCGGTTATACTGCTAAAGATGCTGCTCGAACCCTGCGCACCGTTGCCGCCGGCGGATCCGCCTCCTGAACCGCCTGCGCCGACAGTGACAGTGTATGACTGTGAGTTGATTGTGAAGAGGGGATAGTATAAGTAACCACCTGCCCCTCCGCCTCCAGCCGCTGAAGTTCCTCCGCCTCCACCGCCACCTGCAACAACAAGGACTGCGGCATTACAACTGGTGCCGGAATATGTGAATGTCCCACTGGAGGTGAATGTGTGTATCTCATTCCCGCCAACATAAGTCACAGTTCCACCAGTTGCTGAGTTTCCGAATGTGCCAGTGCATAGTACTGTGGTGGTTGTGGTGCTTGTAGTAGTTGATGTGGTTGATGATGTTGTGGATGTGGTGGTTGTAGAAGCGAAATCAGCTGTCTCGGTTATCGGATTGTTGAAACTTATCGAAGGTGCCGTGTTTGAACCGGAGTAGCTGCCAGTTCCTGAACCTGCCCATGTCGAGAAGGTGTATCCGCCATTTGCTGATTCACCTAGAGTTGTTGATGTTCCTGTGAGATACCATAGTGTGTTGCATGGCGTTCCGGTGCAAGTCGGCGTTTCGGAAAGTGACCCTCCTGCTGATGGACTTGCTGATATTATTAGTTGGTAAACTGTGTTGTATGTTGCTGAAAGTGTGCAGTTTGCATTGAGTATTACGGTGCCTGACTGTGATGAGGTTCCGCAACCTGATGATGAGCTGTAGATGTACTGTATTCCTGCGCCTCCAGATACTGCGGATGCAAATGAATAGCTGTGCGAACTTCCGATTACGTAGCATGCTTGCTGTGATCCGCCGTATTGTGTTCCGTCAATTGTTATGACTCCGGATGCGGATGATGCCGAACCAAAACTAAATGAGAAGCACACACCCTGAACGAAATCTATTACAGTGTTTGAAGATGCATTTGCGTATGATGCAGTCACAAGAACGTTGCCTGGCTGAGTTGAATAGATGTATGTCACCGCGTTTCCGCTCCCGTCCGTGGTCTGTTGGATTGGCGAGATGACCGCATTAACCGAGTTGGATGTGAAGTTAACAGTTGCACCAGACAGAGGCGTTCCAAGCAGTTTTACGTTCGCTGTGAGTTTGTCTTGTGATGATGCGAATGCAATTTGGGTCGAGTTCTGTGCCGTAATGATAACGTTCAAGGTTGTTGGCGAGAGAAGAGGTGATGCATGCGTCGTGAATCCGCCTGGAAAGTTCTGTCTCTGATTCGTGCTGCAGATCATCACGTTTCCTCCTGGGCATGGTATGTAGCTTACTATGAATGTTCCTGATGCAAGAGCACTCTGCGATATTGCCGGAGTTATTGTTGCGTTACAGATCAATGACCCTCCTGGAAGAACCAGGTACGGCCTGCATGTTCCTTGTATCGGAGCGATGCCGGTTATGTTTACTGTGATTTTCGGGCTGATTATTGTATACTGATTAGTGTTGGTCAGAAGCATTGCCATCTTTGATAGAAGCGAATTAGATCCGAGTATCAGGTCTTGGCAGTGCGGGCCTGATTGGAATGAACATGATGACTGTATCACATTTGCTGGCGCGAAGACGAAGAGATAGAGGGCTGCGACGACAACCGCTGCGATAAGGAAAGCCCAGCCATAGGTTAGGAGGTATTCTACTGCTGATTGAAGCTTGAGATTACCCATCCTATCGCTATTATGTAAGACAGAGAGATATTTAAACGATGCGGATTGCAGATGTTCTGCCGAAAACATTTTTGTTCTTTATTAATGAACAATATTGTTCATTAGTAATGCATAGATTTAAATGCCTTATTATCCATAATTAATCATGATATTAAAAGAATCATTGTGCGAAGTTGTAAAATCACAAAGGGCAGAGCTGGAATCCGCAGGCTACGGCATTGAACGCGAGCGCCTGAAAAGCGTGAATCTCAGGCCCCCATACGCCTTGATTATATCGGGAGTCAGGAGATGTGGAAAGAGCACGCTACTACGGCAGTTGTTGGAGATGTTACCAAACTTCTACTATCTCAATTTTGAGGACACTCGGCTTGCAGGGTTCGAAACGTCGGATTTCGAAAAACTGGATGAGATTTTTAAAAGTGTATGTGGTACGGCTAAATTCTATCTTTTTGATGAAATACAGAACATAGAGGGATGGGAGCTTTTTGTGAGATCAAGGTTAGATCAGCAAAAAAAGTTCATAATCACCGGGTCAAATGCGTCACTTTTGAGTAAAGAACTTGGCACTCGCCTGACGGGCAGGCATCTGAACATAGAGCTTTTCCCTTTCTCCTTCGGTGAGGCACTAAAATTCAAAAAGGACAAAGCAAACAAAAAAACTTTTGGAGATTACTTAAAAAGTGGGGGATTCCCACAGTACCTAAAATATAAAAATGATGATATACTTAGGGAATTGTTCACAGATATAATCCAAAGGGACATCGTTGCAAGATACAATATACGAGATTCACGGACATTAAATGAAATGGCCCTTTACCTGTTGACTAATGTGGGGAAGGAGTTTTCGTACACGGGCCTTAAGAAAATGTTCAACTTAGGCTCTACAAATACTGCAATATCATTCGTTTCCTATTTTGAGGATAGCTACCTGCTTTTTACTGTACCACAATTCGATTACTCAATAAAAAAACAGTTGATAAATCCGAAAAAGATCTACTCAATCGACAATGGGATGTCCGCTGTTAATTCCGTTTCATACTCCAAGGACAAAGGGAGGATGCTCGAAAATATCGTTTTCCTCAATTTGAGAAAAAGTCATGGCAAAATATTTTATTTTAAAGGGAAACACGAATGCGATTTTCTGATAAAGAAAGGTAATAACATCGAGGCGGCAATCCAAGTATCCTATGCGCTAACCGAAGATAACAAGGACAGAGAGTTTGAAGGATTAATAGAAGCGTTAGATAAATTCAAGCTAGATGAGGGGCTTATACTTACTTATGACCAAGAGGATGATTTTTCTATCAGAGGGAAGAGGATAATAGTTAGGCCTGCTTGGAAATGGGCCGTGGAAACAGGTAAAAAACAGGATTAGGATTATAGGCTTTTTGTCACACCATTCCTTGGGCAAAGTTTGTCGAGAATGCATTTGCTACAAATCGGAACTTGCGACTGGCAGATCTTCTTCCCATGCGCCTTGAGAATGTAGGCAAAGTTCTTCCAGTACTTCTTGTCGACTATTTTCATAAGGTCTTGCTCTATTTTGTCCG
>JBOGSA010000002.1:0-61560 GCA_050749785.1 Candidatus Micrarchaeales archaeon
GTCTCCTGGCAAGGCCGACCAAAGTCTACAGGAGACCCTCGCACTCATACATTCACGACGACAAAAAGAGAAGAGAAAACCCAAATTCTAATATAGTTACGAAGTTATTTAATTTGTCAAGTTCCTAAAATGGATGGTTGTATGAAGACAGTCAAAAAGATAGGACTTGGATCCTTTGTCAGGATATCTACAGTTCTGGGAGTAATATTTGGTATTGTGGCTGGATGTGCGTGGACTGCCTTAATGCACTTCAATCTGCCAGGCATAGTTCCTGGGGCTGCTGCGGGGGGTGCGGTACTCGTGTTCGTTTTAATTACTGTGATTGGTGCAATATCCGGTGCTGTATTTGCATTGATTGGTGGATGGGTTTACAACATCGTTGCTTCTTTTATTGGAGGGGTACAACTTGACATATCTGGGAGCCCGACAAAAATCAATGCTATTGGCGTGCTTTCCTATGCAAAAATTGTCGCGGCTGAGGCGTTGATCTTCGGAATAATCGGTGTACTCTTTACGTTAGTTGCGCCAAGCATTGGAGGCACATTATTTTCACAGGCACCGTTGCTTGGAACTTGGGGAGGGATTTTGCTCATTGGAATTCCTGTGCTTGCATTGGTGTTGGGGGCCATTTTTGCATTTGTCTATGCACTGCTCTATAATTATTTTGCAAAGTCTATTGGTGGAATAGTAATTGAGCTCTCTTCAAATCCAACAATAATAAAGTCAATAGGCCCGATTTCGTATGCCAAGATAGTGACCATAATAGAATTAGTAATCCAATTGATAATTGGGGTAGTTGTGAGCATCATTTCTTTTAGTGTGTTGCTGATAGTAACACAGATAGCGAGCGCAGTTATAGCTGCCGTATTCGAATTCATATTCGTACTGATTGGCGCTGCCTTGTACAATTTTATTGCGGGAAAGATTGGAGGAATACAGATAGTCTTGGAATGATGGGCTTTAGCGCCTAGTCGGTGCTACGCCTGCTACCTTGTAATGGGGTTTTTCGTCCGCCATTCCGTGGTATCTTGGAATGACATGAATGTGCGCATGCATCACAAACTGGTTCGCATCCTTTCCGCTGTTCGCGACTATGTTTATTCCGGTGGCGTGGACTTCCTTGATTGCGCGCTTTGCCAGTTTCTTTGCAATTGTAAACATATGGGCATTGGTCTCATCCGGCATCTTCAGAGTGCTTTCGTAGTGCTTGTTAGATATCACTAGCATGTGTCCCTTCGTTGCAGGGAACTTGTCATATATTGCGTAGCATATACTATCGCTGAAGAGCAACTTGCTATTGTCATCATTTTTTATTTTACAAAATATGCAATCTCTCATAGAATCACGGTTGCATCCAGTCTATCTCGTAATAATCGTGCTTGCTCTTCGGCAATTCTATTCTTCTCACTTTATAATAGGTGACCGCGGTCTCCCTGTCTGCGATTGCAAGGATTAACTCGAGCTTCTTGCCCTGCGCCTCCTTTATTGCTCCGGAGAGTTCGCTGCCTCCTATGTATTCCTCTTCACTTAGAGAAAGCATTGCATATTTGGGCGGCGACTTTGTTGGTGTGTCAGTCTCGCCCCCGTGCCTGTGATAAAGAATGTAATCTATTGCAGTTTTCTTGGCCCTTGCTTTTCCCGGAATTGCAAGTATGAAAGTCTTTCTCACAGAATGCGCCACTCTGATTGCTCGTGCCCACTCAGAGATGAGCAATTTTGATTCCTTGGGGAATACCTGAAGGACATGTTTTGAGTGGATCCAGTTGTTGTCCTTTACCGGCCTTGCCCCGGGGAAATATACTCTGAAGTGGGTTCCGAACTTGAATCCCGTCTTTATCACATAACCGTGATTTCTCCAGTCGCTATAGACCTCGTAGAGCTGCGGAAAATCTTGACGCCTTTCCTTTGCATATTTGAGGACCTTGCTCTTTGTGGTGTTCCTTAGCTTTAGCTTTCCCTTGTCCATCAAAAAGAGGGTTTCGTATGCATCAAGCTTGTTTAGCTGCCCCCTGTCTGCTGCTTTGTATGTGCCGAATTGACCAAGCCAGTATTTCTCGTATAGTTCCTTGCCCTTTTTGTTGTCATCGAGTATTGAAAGGAGGTCGTGCTCGAAAAATGTGCCCTTCAGCTTTTGGGTCGATAGTGAAAATGGTGAAGTGGGGTAGCGTTTTGTATTGTATGAACGCGGCTTTAGGTATTTGAAATCAGGACCGCGCAGTACCAGCCCCCTGTCCCTCCAGTCCTTGTATGCAAGATATTTTACCATAAGCTTGCTTTTTGTGTCCAACTTCTCTGCGATTTGCCCGAATGTGATTGGCTTGCGGTTTGAGATGCATTGTGCATTCCTGACTTCAAGTAGGTAAAGCGCTTCTACCGGCATGAGCTCAAGGCGTTTGCCGCTCTGGAAACCGTAGTAAGATCCTCTAAGCTGCTCCCTTGTTTCTGGGTCTGCGGCGTACACTTTGCCCTTTTCGAATTCGAGCTTTAGGTCCATTGACATCTCCCTACTACTTGGCTGAAAAGATATAAAGAGGGAATTAGATGGATGCTGTTTGTCAAGGCAATGAAAGGAAAGAATCTCAGCAAGGCTTATAATCTTCCTTGTCTTCTATAATAGAAAGTGCTATTTATGGAGAACGAAAGGACAGTGCAGATCGAAAAATCAACGCCGCAGTTGCCCGAGGATCTCAAGAGGATTATGACAAAGCAGGGCTACCACTTTGTCGGCAAACATTCTGCCATAAAGACATGCAACTACACCGCAGAGAGCATGAGGCTTGATGGGGCTACCTGCTACAAGCACCAATTCTACGGGATACAGAGTTGGAGATGCATGCAGAGCACGCCTGCGATCGGATGCAACCTTGCATGCAGCTTCTGCTGGCGAATAATACCTGAGGAGATTGGTATAAACTGGAACGAGCTCAATGCGCTTGGCAACTGGGACGATCCTGATTCGATCGTGGACGGATTGATTGCAGAGCAGCGCAAACTGGTCAGTGGCTTCAAGGAAAACCCAAAGACCGATCTTAGGAGATGGAAGGAGGCAAATGATCCTGCGCACGTTGCGCTTAGCCTCACTGGAGAGCCGATGTTCTATCCATTGATGAGCAAGCTGCTTGATGCGTTCCATAGAAGAAATATCAGCACATTCCTTGTCACCAACGGCACGATGGTCGGGGCCCTAAAGAAGCTAACGGTTATGCCCACACAACTTTATGTATCAATACAAGCGCCTAACAAGGAGATTTATGAGCAGACTGCACGTGCAAAGACACTCAATGCGTGGCAGAACTTCCAGGAATTCCTCTCTTTATTCTCAACGCTAGCAACGCGCAGAGTTTTCAGGCTCACTTTGGTGAAGGGAGCAAACATGATTGATACTAAGGGCTATGCAGATTTGATTGCTAAGGGTAAACCAGATTATGTTGAGGTGAAGGGCTTTTCCTATGTTGGGGGCGCAAGGGGCGAAGCGCGTGATCTCTCCTACGAACAGATGCCAAGGAAAGAGGAGATAATAGATTTTGCGGCCACGCTTGCAAAAGAATCCGGCTACATTGTTGCAGACTATCATGAGCACAGCAAGGTGGTTCTTCTTTGCGCAGATGAGAACGCAATATCAAATAGGCTGTTGCACTTCCAAAAATGATTACATGGCAAAGAAGGCTAAACGATCAATTTTATCCTTAGGGGACATACACGGCCACTCAGATTACAGGAATAGGATACACGGTTATGAGCGAATAATCATTCTGATAATGCTGCTTAGTTTCGTTGTCTTTGCTGCGATTGCGATATTTGGAATTTTAAATGCGGGGGTTGCAACTTTCGTAAAAAATGTTGAATCGATAAATCTGTTCTACTACCTGATTGCAGTTGTTGTGGTATTCAGTGGCTATGTGTTGCGATTCCCGAAATGGGAGATGTACATCAAAAGACTTGGGGTGAAGATTGACAGAAAAAAGAACTTCATGATTTACCTCTCGATGTACTCCATGGACATCACTCCTGGAAGATGGGGGAGGGCGATAGTTTCTTACACAATAAACCGCCTGACTAATGTAAAATTCAGCAGGACCTTTCCTGCGGTTGTCGCAGACATATTCACTGACTTTGCAGGCTTTGCGATTGTTGCTGTTGCTGCGGCGTTTCTTGTGCATCAATACGTCCTAGTGGCCTTAGTTGCAAGCAGCATGCTCCTTATCCCGTTCGTCTTCCTTTACAGCAAGACCGCATACTCCATCTTCAGTACAAGGTTGAGAAAAAACAAGCTCTTCTCCAAACTCTTTGAGGTTGGGGACAAGTATTTCATACATAACAAGCTTCTTGGGAAGAAGGTTTATCTCTATTCCATGGTGTACACGATTCCTGCGATGATAATCAACGGTCTTGGGCTTTATTTTGTGATGCTCGCATTTGGAATAAATGTGGGAATTGCATATATTCCAACGATAATCTTCATTTCGTCGATTTCAACGATGCTCGGGATGGTTACAGGCCTGCCGGCAAATATTGGGGTCACTGATGCGACATTGCTCGGTTTCCTTGTGGCATTCTTTGGGGGATTTGGAGTTGATATAGGACTTGCATCGGTGATAACCATCTTCTCGCGTCTTGTGCAGATCTGGTTCGTACAGCTCTTTGGCTTCCTTTCTTTGGGATACACGCTTAGATACTGGAAGAAGTGAATTTGTGGATAGCTTCCTCTTCAGCGAAATTCATTTTGCCTGGAACAATTATTGAGATTACCTTGTTCTCGAATTTCTTTAGAACACGCTTGTCTATCTTTCCGAATTCAACGTATTCTATGGTTTGGGTTTGCTTTCCTACGTCTCCCATTATCAACAACTTCCTATCTGGCGTCATGATGCCGTATTTTCTCTGTTCGTCTGCTGTGTGCAGCAGGGGAATTGCCTCGCCTAGGCGCATCCTTCTCTTCTCCTTGTAGTGGTAGTCAAAAAGCGCGAGCGTGTGCTCATCGTTTGCTATGTTCTTTTTTATCACATCGATGAACGATATCGGCTTGTAGTTCTCGCTCCAAAATGTTATGGTGGTTGGAGGGCCGAACTTGTAGATGTCCAGTCCGCTCTGCCCTATCGCTGCTGAAAAGATGTTTGAGGAATGGAATACCCCGTATTGCACGCTGTTCTTTTCAGCAAGATCTAGGATTGTGTGATGGGTTGTTGCTATGAGCGGATCGCCAGAAACTAAAATTGCGACATCCCCGCTTCTTGCCCTGTTGACTATCTGGATTGCATTTTCCTCAAGATCCGATCGCTCAAGGGGCTTTATTCCCTTGCCAAAGAGCCCCTCTAGATGGTTTATGTCCTCTTGCTCGATGTAATTTGTGTACTGGTCAAGCAGCAGCTCAGAGTTCTTGAGCGCTACTAGTGCGCTTGATGTCACATCCCTGTTTGTCAGTCCTATCCCGGCTAGAAAGAGCATTGAAACACTAGTCCTTTATCCCGTCTGTTGTTATCTTGATCACGCATTCGCCCTCAGGCATGCTCGGCGAATCAACGAGCCTAACTATCCTCTTGTCCTCCTTTCCCTTCCTCATATACAGCCTTGTCTTTGCCGCATGGGCGAGGATGTTGCCGCCGATCGGGGTTGTAGGGTCGCCAAATAGTATTCCAGGATTGTCCATGACCTGGTTTGTTATGTAGACCGCTATTTTGTGCGTGTCAGCAAGCATCTGTAGTTTGTGGATGTGTGCGTTGAGCTTTTGCTGCCTCTCGTTTAGCGTCCCCCTTCCTAGGAACTCCGCCCTGAAGAGAGAGGTTATGGAATCGACAACTATGAGTTTGATGTTCTTCTCGCGAATGAGCTTGTCAGCGCGTTCTGCAGAAAGGACTTGCTGCTCTGTGGTCTGGGCGCGTATGAGATAGATATTCTCCAATACTTTCTTTGGGTCCAGATCCGCAGCCTTTGCTATGCTCTCAATCCTTTCGGGGCTGAATGTGCCCTCTGTGTCAATGAATAGAACTCCTCCGTCTAGTCCACCCTTTGAAAGAGGAAGTTGGACATTGACTGTGAGCTGGAATCCGATTTGCGACTTTCCGGCTGCGAATCTTCCGTATGCTTCGGTTATCGCCTTTACCTCAACCCCTCCGCCAATGAGCTCGTCGAACCCCTTTGCTCCCGTTCTTATCTTCCCAAGCGCCTTTGTGGTCTCGTACGCCTCGGTTCCGGTCTGGAAGTCAAGTGTTGTTGCCTGCTTTGCCGCATCAATTGCCTTCTTTGCCGCATCGGTTGAGAGTCCAGTTGTGTCTGCTAGCTCGCCGACTAGCGCCGCTGCTATCTTGTCAAGTGTGTCGTAACCCGCGGTAATTAGCTTTTGGGCCGATGTCGGGCCTATGCCTGGCAGATCTTCAATGCTCTTTATTCCTTTCTCCTTTGCCATTTGACCCCCATAGAAAATGATGTAACTAATATTGGGAGAAATAGGAATAATAACCCTTCGAAAATTCGGCTATTTTGGGTGCCTTGCCGATAAAAGAGAGCAACGCAAGGAATATATAGCTAGAGCGAATGAAGAGATAAGAAATTTTCATGGGAAGCTCAGGTAGGCAAGAAAAATTAGGAAGAGGCCAATCCGTTTGCACGGACTGGCAAGGCGACCAGTTTAACCCTTCCTACAGTAGAGAACCCGTGACTATATTCAGGGATTCAAGATTTAAAAATCTTTGTAATTAGTGGAATATTTCATAAAGATGGAAGGTTACTATGACCGATTTTCTGACGTTAAATAGGAGCGGAATAATAGCATCTGTGGCAGTGGGAGTATTGCTTTTGCTCTTTGGCGGCTTATCCTTAGGGCCGTTCTTTCTTGGAGTTATGTTATGGTTCCTCTTCCTTTCCGGAGCTGTTACTTGGATAGGAAAGAGCAGGAAGAAGGCGATAGGAGTCTACCAGCGCTATAGGAACTGGAAGAATGTGGCTGCGAACGGGATAATACCCGTACTCATCGTTGTTTTATACCATTTCAGTAGCGCAGGGCAGATAATGCCTGTTAGCTTCATAATCGTATCATATGTTGCAAGCGTGGCTGCGATAACCGCGGACAAATTCTCAAGCGAGCTAGGCGTCCTAACCGGCAGGCCCAGCGAACTTATGACAATGAGGAAGGTCAGGCAGGGAACATCTGGGGCGGTAACAGTAGCTGGAATAGCAGCCGGGCTATTGGGATCGCTCTTTATTGGGGTAACAATTCTGGCGGTGCTCCCAATTCTACCTCAAGCGAACTACGGGATACTTCTTGTGGTGGTTGTGATTGCAGGATTTGTCGGCAATCTTGTCGACTCGGTGTTTGGGCACTTTGAAGAAAGAGGGATAGGTAACAAGTTTACTACAAACTTTGCCTGCTCGTTTGCAGGTTGGGCGGCAGGACTTTTGCTTCTTCTAATTTTATAAAGGCAAAAATGATCTCTTTAGCGCATCTACGTAGTCTTCCACCTGTAGATTCGCAAGCTCTGCCTTGCTCACGTCTCCGTTGAATGCCATCCATTCCAGTTTGCTTACGACTTCGTGCAATTTCATGTCGACCAGATTGGTGTGCTTTAGCCTCTGTGGGGTGAAGTTGCCTTCCTTGTCCATAAATCTGCTTACAGATTCGACTACCTCATCATGCGGAAACTCCGTTCTCAATACGGTTATTGCTCCCTTCATTATCTCCATGTTCTGCTTTGGATTCGTTGTCTGCATGGTATCACTCAAAACCTCTTTAGCTCGTCTCTGTGAAATCCGAGTTCTATTGCGCCTGCAATCAGCTTCTGGTGGCCATCGCTTGTATCCGGCTCGATTATTATATGCGGGCCAGAAAGCCTTGCGATCTGCTTGAAGACATAGGCAGGTATCTGGAGGGTCTCAAAATGAGCCATCACCCTTTGGTATCTTTCCCTTGTTGCACCCTGCGATTCGTTGTAGTTTAATTTTGCCATCAAATCAGTTGATAGATTATGGTTTTCCTTGTTTAAAAGCGTGCCTTATTAATCGTTTTTAACAAGAAATGTTGTGATTTTGCTACCTAGGTGATGGGTGCGCTTTTTTGTTTAAAATAGGATGCGAGCGCCGGGATTTGAACCCGGGCAACAAGCTTGGGAAGCTTACACTACAAGTTTGTGTCCTACCAGGCTAGACTACGCTCGCACGAATTTAATTAAAAGTTGATTTTAATAGGATTATCTGATGTAGGTGAGGTTCTCCTTGTTGCCCTGGCTCTCCTTTTTCATCGCTTCCTCCATCGCCTTGATCATCTTCTCAGTCTCCTTGCTTATCTTGTCCATGTTCTCAAGATCCAATTTGAGGTTGAGTTGCTTTGCCAAAACCTCGAGTACCGCCTTTGCCGCATGTGCATCCACATCAAGCATCCCGGTCTCCCCCATTATGCATGTTCCCTTGAGCTTGTGCTTCTTTGCAAACGCAAGAAGCAATCCCGCGGATCCCCAGATCATTCCTGATGCCTGACCGAATATTATTCCCTTGTTCTTGAGCTGCAGAATCATTGATTTATCTGTCGTCACTGCAAACACCCGCGGCTGCTGTATGTATTGATTGCTGGTGTTGTAGCCGCCGACGGTGTATATCATCTTTCCCCCAAGCTTCTTGAAGAAGTTGACAACCTTTTCATTTATCTCATACTGGCCTTCAGATGAGAGTGCCTGGAAATCCCCGACAAGTATCAGAAGATCGCTTGCGTTTTTATCCTTTGATGGATTCTTCCAGTGGTAGAATCTGTTGCTAACTAGTCTTATCCCTCCGGATTTTAGCATTATGACCTGGTGTGGGAAGTGGGCGGAGTAGAGTGTTGCGAACTTATTTGCCTTGAGCTCGTTCTTTATGTGCTCGCCTACAAGGCTGCCCACATTTCCTATTCCTGGGAGTCCGACTAGAAGAATCGGATTTCTAGGCTTTATGGATTTTTTATAATATATTTTCGAACCATTCATGCAGCTACCTTCTCCTTTTTCAGGTTTATTGTACTGTTGACCAAAGCCTTTTCTAGGATTACGTTTGCGTTCCTTATCCGCTCCTCTGCCTTGGGATAACTAGAATCCTCTGACATTAGTTTGTATCTTGGAGCGCCGAGATAGTTTACCGAGACGCCTAGCTTTTCCACTTCCTTGAACGCTTTTTTAATCAGTGAGATTCCCTGTTTTGTATCGTAAACTGTCACCTCTGCGATGTATGCAACCTGATATATCTTTGGCTTGATGTTCTTTGCAACGATCTCCTTTATTGCGGTTACAAACTTGGGATTGATCTTCATTCCGGCGAACGCGTCTTTGCCATCCGCAAGGGTGTTAATTATCTCGCTGTATGTGGGATACTTCTTTACCAATTCACTGAGCACTTCTTGCTGTTTGTCTTTCATCTCCGCAGCAGCAAGTGCCTGGGTGAACAGATTTTCAGCCCTCTTCTCAAGGTTGGACTCGTTTACCTTGTCCTTCTCCTCCTTCTTTGTTACCTTCTTGAGTGAGATGTCGATCGCGTTCTTCTCCTTGTCGATGAACACTACCTTTCCGACTCCTCTCTGACCTTCCTTGACGAATTCGTGGATATTCTTTATCCAACCTGATGCGACCTCTTTTATCGGAAGATAGGAATCATGGTTTGAATATTCAACGAGTTCGCAGTATGCGCCAAAGGGCATCACCTTCTTTACCCTTATCAGAACAAGTTCGCCCACTTCTGGCATCAGTCTTGGTATTATCATGTCATTCAGCGCTTGATCTCGAGCTTCTTCTTGGTCCTGTTGCCGAAAACTTTCTCAATTGACTTATGGCACTCTTTGCACTGAAGCATTGCCTTTTGCCTCTTGCCCAGCTTCTTGACAGGGGTCTTTGCCTTTACCTTTCCTACGTATCCTTTGATCTTCCTGTTGTGCCTCCTGTTGCTGATGCTCATTCCCCTGCTCGGGTTGGCGGCCTTGGCAGCAAGTATCTTGGTTACAACGTGCACGGTGTGCTTATTGCAGTACGGGCAATATGTGTTTATTTCTTTCACTATCTTCATTTCATCACTCAAATTTGCTCTGCGAGCTTGTTGTTTAGCAGGAAGTCAGTTTCATAGTTGTCTGCGGATTCTATTACCTGATGCTGTTTGTATGGGCCGGCTTTTTGGCCATTGGGCATCACAAGTTCCGGAACATCTGTTGATATCTTTATTTTCCTTAACTGTTCAGCATGGTTCGTCTTTTCTTCGAGAAGATGTTTTATGCTTTTGTAGAGCTCTTCCTCCTCTTCTGGAACCTGGCTAGGTAACTGTTTATTGTACGCCAAATATATTAATAGTTTCTGTGTCCTCCTCTCCTTGACCGTTGCGAGCAGTTTTCTAAAGTTACCTGAGTGCTGTATGTCCTCTTGCGCTTGTTCAAGTTTGCTTAGTTTCTGGACAGCGTTTTTATAGAAATCTCTAGGAAGTGGAATTACTTCTCCTGTCTTCCTTTCAGCCTGAAGCATGCTAAACAACTGTTCTACAGAAACGTCCATAATTAACCCAAAATAACTCCAAAATAAATAACCTGACAGTACATTTCCACTATTTTTTAAAAAACAAAATCCAGATTAATGGAAATTAATATGATTTATTATTTGTATATTATATATAGACAACACCATTAGTGGAACTATACCATCCCCTCCCCTCTTTTTGCCTTAAGAGCGGTATTTATTAAAAATAATAGCGAGGGATGGATTTGGACCATCGATCTCCGGGTTATGAGCCCGGCGGGCACTCCAGGCTACCCTACCTCGCTATGAAAATAGTATTGGTAGAAACAGGCTTATAATCTCTTCTCTCGATTACCTAGCGAATATATCTTCGGTTTCTATTATGCTTCTAACCAAAGGAAAAAACAAACCTCTTATCTCCTTTTGCTCTATGGTGTTTGGTTTGGCCTCTCCTTCAGAAACCAAAGTCTTACCACTTTTAAAAGTGCCCAAACTCATAAACCAACCTACAAGATCTTTCCTTCCTGCATGACTAGCTGCTCAACTTCCATCTTGTTTACCTGCTTCATATTGCCACCGCACTCGTGCTTGAAATTCATCTCGAAAGCTGTCTCGAAAGGAAATATCGTCTTCTCGTCAGTGTAGCACTTGTTGCATATGAAAAAGTCGTTGCATCCTTCAGGGAGCTTGTATGCGCCCTCCCCGTTCTTCATTATCAGATCATCCTTCATCTCCGTGAGCTTGTTTGCGTCGATGTACCACTTGAATGTGAGCCATCCCTTGCTGTCCTTGTTTACGTTGTACCTTGCCACTCCGAAGGTGTTGAGGGTGTTTAGCATCCTCCTTACCTCATTAATTTTTATGTCGAGCTTCTCGGCAACTGCATCGTCTGTCTGCGGTGTCGCAAGCAGCTGGATTATGTCCCTTGCCCTCTTGCCCACAGACCTAGAAACATGGTTTGTGAAGTGCGGTTCTCCAATTACGGCATTGATTAGGGTTTCATCGGCAACATTCATCGCCCTGAAATCCTGAACCTCTTTGATCTTCTTTTCCTTAGGAACCGCCATCTTCTTTGGCTTGGCCACAGCCATTGCATGTACAACCTTCTTGTGCGCCTTTGCGTGCTTGTTGGAAACCGTCTTCATAGGTTTTCTTGCCGGAATGTTCCTTTTCACCTGCTTTTTTGCAGTTTTCTTACCATGAACAGCTTTTTGGGTCGTCTTTTTGTTGTTTTTCATAAAAATTACCAGAATTTGAAGTATCATTAATTATGCATGTTTTATTATATAAACTTTCTCCCGATTATGCTGTCCTTTTTCTGAAGGAAAGCACAACCGTTATCATGAATTATGCGTTTCCTCATATTTAAACAAGACTTATTTTAGCAAAGTATGCACAAATCTTTGTTATTTTGCAATGTGGCTAAGCATGTTGCTGTTTCTAAGCAAAGCTGAGATGTTTGTATAAAATGGGCTCGGGGGGATTTGAACCCCCGGCTTGCTGGTTAAGAGCCAGCCACTCTGACCAAGCTGAGTTACGAACCCAGAAATAGCGTTATGTCCTTTGCCTTACAAAATTAATAATTGTATCGCTCAGCACCCTGCCGCGCTCCTCAAGCTCATATCGAACATTGACTATTGGCTTGTTGACCTTGAGTATATTCCGAAGCTCTGTGGGCGTGCCTGAAACCACAACATCGCACTTTGCACTGTTTATTGTGTAGTTCAAATCTTTTATCTCTTTCCTACTATATCCAAGCGCGGGAAGTATCCTTTTCATGTGCGGATATTTCTCATAAGCCTTCTTTATCTCGCCAATTGCATACTTTCTAGGATCAATTATTTCCTTTGCGCCGTATTTCTTTGCGGCAACAGTGGCCGCACCAAACTTCATTCCCCCATGAGTCACTGTTGGGCCGTCTTCAACAACAAGCACACGCTTCCCCTTTATCATCTGTGCATCATCAACGCTTATCAAGGAGTTTGCTAGAACGATCTTAGCCGTCGGATTTATCCCTACGAGATCCTGCTTTACTTTCTGCACTTCCCTTTTTGTCGCCGAATTCACCTTGTTTACTATGAGAAGGTCTGCAATCCGCGCAACAGTTTCTCCAGGATAATAAGAGAGTTCATCGCCAACGCGCAGCGGGTCTGCAACCGTGATCATCAAATCTGGTTTTATGAACGGCGCATCGTTGTTTCCGCCATCCCATATTATTACATCTGCTTCTTTTTCTGCCTGGCGCAGAATTTTTTCATAATCTACTCCGGCATAAACAACTGTGTTGTTCCTGATGTGCGGTTCGTAGTCTTCACGCTCCTCAATAGTTGTGTTGTATTTATCTAGGTCGCTGAGCTTTGCAAAACGTTCCACCATCTGCGACTTAAGATCTCCGTATGGCATCGGATGTCTTATCGCAATTGGCACTTTTCCAACACTTCTTATTATGTTTGAGATGTAGCGCGAAACCTGGCTCTTGCCACTTCCAGTTCTCACCGCGCACACCGCAATAACCGGTTTTGTAGATTTGAGCATCGTGTGCTCTGGCGACATGAGCCAAAAATCAGCTCCGTGCGCATTGACCATGCTCGCCTTGTGCATCACCTGCACATCAGGAAGATCGCTGTACGAAAGAACGCAGATATCCACCTTGTATTTGTCAATAAGTTCTCCAAGCTTTGCCTCGCTGTATATTGGTATTCCGTTTGGATAGAGTCTTCCCGAAAGCTCCTTTGGGTAACTGCGCTTTTCTATGTACGGTATCTGCGCAGCGGTAAACGCAACAATTTTATACTCTCTTTTATCCTTAAACAGTACTTGATAGTTGAAAAAATCACGTCCTGCCGCCCCTATCACAATTACTCGCTTGACCATTAATTCACAGTATAACTAAGTTCTAAAAATTCTTATAATGCAAGGTCACAAAACGCTGTTTCCTAAGGCAGTTTTTCGACGACAAACAGACCGCAAAAGGTTTATAAGGATTGAATCGCAATACAATTGAG
This sequence comes from Candidatus Micrarchaeales archaeon, assembly GCA_050749785.1. Classification (GTDB taxonomy): domain Archaea; phylum Micrarchaeota; class Micrarchaeia; order Micrarchaeales; family CABMGC01; genus JAGWGI01. The sequence goes on from JBOGSA010000002.1 coordinate 13,457, forward strand.
GGAGCCAGGGCATATTTTTATGGAAGGAGTGGAAGATGAGTATAACGCATCAAAAATCGTGGTACTCGAAGGGCCGCTGGGAATCAGGAAAAGGCCCGCAATGTACATAGGCTCAACAGGTCCGAGCGGGGTTCTTCATCTTCTTTTCGAGGCGCTGGACAACGCAGTGGACGAAGCGATGGCAGGCCATGCAAAAACAATCCGGATCAAAATATCTTCGAATGGAACAGGCGATGTTGCAGAGATCTCGGATGATGGAAGAGGCATTCCAATCGACATAATGCCAAAGTACAACAAGCCGGCGCTTGAAGTGATAATGACATCACTCCACTCCGGTGGAAAATTCAACAACGATGTTTACAAGACAGCAGGCGGATTGCACGGCGTCGGTCTCACAGTGATAAATTCCCTCTCCGAGTTTACCGAGGTAACAGTAAAGAAAAATGGGAAAGAATACAAGATGGAATTCAGCAAAGGAATACCTACATCAGAGCTCAAACATGTTGGAACCACAACCGAACGCGGCACAACAATAAGATTCAAGCCCGACCCAGAAATTTTCACAACTCCAAGTTTTGATGCTGAGACGCTCAAGAATAGGCTGAGGTATACCACATTCCTTAATCCGGGAATTAAAATACTGTTCCTTGACGAGAGGCCAACACCGAAAGATGAACAGGAATATTTTTCGCAAAACGGCTTGGTAGACTTTGTCGATTACCTAAACAAAGGAACCGATGCAATAATCCCAACAATACATTTCAAGAAGCTAGCAGAAGGAGCTACAGTAGAAATAGCGCTACAGTACAACAAAGGATATGAAGAAAAAATCGAGGCTTTCGTAAACAACATACGCACTACTGAAGGAGGCACACACGTAATCGGATTCAGATCAGCATTTTCCAGAGCGATAATAAACTACATGACCAAAGCGGGCATGACGGAGAAAAGAGACATAAAACTAACCGGCGACGATGTCAGAGAAGGTTTGACTGTAATAATCAATGTTCTCATGGCAAATCCGGAATTCGAGGGCCAGACAAAGGAGAAACTTGGAAGCATGCAGATCAAAGGACTCGTGGAGAATGTAGTATATGCACAGCTTTCACGATATCTTGAAGAACATCCCGCCGATGCGCGTATGATCTCTGAGAAAGTATTGAACGCAGCTGTGGCAAGAGAGAGCGCAAGAAAGGCAAGGGAGATGGTCAGAAAGAAGAGCATCTTCGAAAGTTCTATCCTTCCGGGAAAACTTGCCGACTGCATCGAAAGCGACCCAGCAAAATCTGAGATATTCATAGTAGAAGGAGAGAGCGCAGGAGGTTCTAGCAAGCAGGGCAGGGACAAGAAAACTCAGGCCATACTCCCACTCAAAGGAAAAATACTCAATGTGGAGAAAGCCAGCGTAGATAAGATATTCGACAACGCAGAGATCCATACAATGGTTGCAGCGTTCGGCACAGGAATAAAGGAGACGTTCAACATCGAGAAGATAAGATACCATAAAATAATCTTGATGAGCGATGCAGACGTTGACGGAAGCCACATCAGGACACTTTTGCTGACATTCCTTTACAGGTACCTCAAGCCTGTTATTGACAAGGGATATGTGTACATAGCGCAGCCACCACTATACAAAATCACCAAAGGCCGCGAAGCAACTTATTGCTATAATGACGAGGAGCTTGATGCAAAACTCAAGTCTTACGATGGCAAGGCAGCAGTTCAGAGATACAAGGGTCTTGGAGAGATGAATCCAGAGCAGCTTTGGGAGACCACAATGAACCCGGAGAACCGCGTGCTAAAGCGCATAACTGTAAATGATGCCGACAAGGCAAACGAATTATTCACAATACTTATGGGAGTAGATGTCTCAAGGAGAAGAAAGTTCCTTGAGGAGCACTCAGGAGAAGTGAAGTTCTTGGACGTGTAGATGATTAGATGAAAGCCCACCAAAACGCACCATTGGAAGAAGAACTCCAAAGTAGCTATATCGATTACGCGATGAGCGTAATCATAGGCAGGGCGATTCCAGACGCGCGAGACGGCCTCAAGCCCGTGCAGAGAAGAATCCTCTACGCAATGTACAACATCAATAACGTCCATAATCAACCGACAAAAAAGAGCGCCAGGATTGTCGGAGAGGTTATCGGTAAATTCCACCCTCACGGAGACGCAGCAGTCTACGAAACGCTTGTAAGGATGGCGCAGAATTTCTCAATGAACCACATGTTTGTGGAAGGTCAGGGTAACTTTGGTTCAGTGGATGGCGACCCTCCTGCCGCAATGAGGTACACAGAGGTCAGGCTGACAAAGATCGCAGAGGAGATGATATCAGATCTCGAGAAGGAAACAGTCACAATGGTTCCTAATTTCGACAATACTGAAATAGAGCCAGAGGTACTACCAGCAAAAGTCCCAAATCTTCTGATCAACGGCACATACGGAATTGCAGTAGGTGTGGCCACAAGCATTCCACCGCACAACCTGATTGAAGTTTGCGATGCCCTCGCCCATGTCCTAGACCACAGCGAGGCAACAGCGCAAGATATCCTTGGAATAATCAAAGGTCCAGATTTCCCTACTGGCGGAATCGCACTGATGTCTGAGAATACCTACAACGGCTACAAATACGGAAGAGGTCAGGTAACAATACGCGCAAGCGTGGAGATTGACAAGAAGGAGAACAGCATAATCGTAAATGAATTGCCATACAGCGTAAACAAATCAGCGCTGATCCAAAACATCGCAAATCTGGTAAAGGAGAAGAAGATTGTTGGAATAACTGACATTAGGGATGAGAGCGACAAGGAAGGAATAAGGATTGCAATAGAGCTCAGAGAGGATGTACAAGGAGAAGTAATTCTAAACTCGCTCTATAGGCATACACAGCTTGAGACCACATTCCCGATAATAAACCTGGCAATCCTTGGTAAGAGACTAAAGAACTTCAACATACTGCAGCTTCTCACAACATTCATCGATCACAGGAGGGCGATGATCAGAAAGAGAAGCACATTCGACCTAAATGTGGCAAGGGAGAGGCATCACATTGTCGAAGGGCTCATAATTGCGATAAACAGCATCGATAAAATCGTCAAGGAGATAAAGGAGAGCAAGGAAATAAGCGCCGCTCGCTCAACATTGATGAAGAACTATTCACTAAGCGATAAGCAGGCAAATGCGATACTTGAAATGAGGCTCAGCAAGCTCACAAACCTAGAGTTCAACTCCCTTGCCGATGAGAAGGTTGAGCTTGAAGGCAAGGTAAAGCACTACACCGAGATCCTCGCCGATCCAAAGAAGGTCGACCAGATAATAAAGGATGAGACCATTGTGATAAAGAAGGAATACGGAAGGCCAAGAAGGACAAAGCTTATTCAGAATGATTTAGGTCTTGAGATCCAAGATGAGGACTTAATATCTGACGAAAGAGTCTCTGTGATATTCACCAACACCGGCTACATAAAGAGGATGTCCCTTGCAACATACAAAGAACAGGCAAGAGGGGGCAGGGGAGTGATCGCAATCAACCTCAAGGAGGGCGACTTTGTCAAGCAGATAGTATCGTGCAAGACAAAGGACTTTTTGCTGTGCATCTCAGATAAGGGAAGGGCATACTGGCTCAAGGCGTATCGGGTTCCGGAGGCGAGCAGGTATGCCGAAGGAAAGGCCATAGTCAACCTTCTCAACTTGAAAGATGAGAAGATAGTCACGATATTTAGCATAAAAGACTTTGAAAAGTCAAAGATAGTTTTCCTTACATCAAGAGGGCTGATAAAGAAAACCGCAGCCAACCTATTTGCGCATCCGAGGGTAACCGGCGTAAGGGCAATCAGCCTCAACGACAATGATTCTATCGCAGATGCCCAGGTCTACACCATTCAAAAATACATTGTAATCTCCACAAAGAAAGGTAAGGCAATAAAGTTTGAGGAGACTGACGTGCGTTCCATAGGAAGAGCAGGAATGGGAGTGAGAGGAATCAAACTCGGCTCTGGAGATATCGCAAAGGACATCATACCTGCTGAAGAGAACGGATTTTTGCTCACAGTTACAGAGCACGGCTACGGCAAGCTTACAGACATCATAAAGTACAGGGACCAGAACAGGAGCGGAAGCGGAATAATAAATCTCAAGGTGTCGCAGAAGACTGGAGATGTTGCAAAATCCCTGTTCGTTCACGGCAAATCAAAGGTGCTCCTGATAAATTCCAAAGGGGTCACAATCAAGTTCGAAGTGGACGAGATAAGGATAACCGGCAGAGCTGCGTCAGGAGTAAGGTTAATGCGAGTTGAGCCAGGAGCCAAGGTAGTTGATGCAAGAGTGATAGAAGATTCAGATCCAGTTAACATTCCCCATTCTACAGAGAATATAAATTAATTGGCGGTTCTACTTACCTATCCGGCTCCTTCTCCCCTATGAACTAAGATGAGAATGCATTCACTGTTGCATTGCCCTTAAGCGTTCCACTAGAGCCCGATGCACTGTAGTTGAGCAGCATCTTCAGATCAAGATTGAGTGGTATGCCTGAGATCACGCTGCCAAAACTATAGCACTTTGCAGAGATGTTCAAAGAGGCAAGAGGCGCAAGCGTCATATTGAGCTTTGTAGCGGTTCCTGTGCCAGAAGAGACGCACGAGAGCGAATTCAACTTCACATCTGTGCCAAACTTATTCATCACGTTCATGTTTATTGTTCCGTTGGCGAAAGATGCATGGGTGCAAGGCAAGCTGCTGTTGAAGCTGCAGGTGTTTGCAAAACCGGAGCTGAAAGATGTTGAGTTGCCGCTTATGTTCAGCCCAAGTATCAATCCCAGAGCAATCGGAAGATCTTCAAAGAGTTTGCTGTTGTTCACTAATGAAAATACGCTGACGTTGTTTTTGTTTATGAACGCGGTTGTGCGTATCAGGGCAATGCCTGTTATTGTTCCGTTTGGCGGAAGTATGTATGTGCTGCAGAAGCCTGTATTGCCTATTGTGCTAACCACACCTAGACAAACAGGGCTGCCCGTGTTGTTTGGCAATATCCTTGTGGCGATAAATTCAGTACCTAGCATTGACAATGTCGCGTATGACCCGTTTCCATTCTGCACGTTGCTGTAATTTGCTATGACTGTAGAGTTTGCAGGATGCATCTTGGCGTATGCTGTGCCATTTATCGTGCTAGGGGATGCGTTGAGCGTTGCAATTGTGCCGTTGTATATGCCAATGCATGATCCATTAGAGCTGTGGTACAACACGCTCTTTATCCAGCCAAGATCATACCAGCTGCATATGGTCGTTGTGTTGTCTATCTTTGCAAGCGTTACCACAGTGCCACCTACCGTGTAATTCGAAACAGAATATCCCCTTCCTGATGCGGCTATTCCTATCACTCCCGGGACCAGATATCCGCGTATCCATGTAGAATAGGCATAATCTCCATTGCCGTAGGTCGCAGAGGCTGTTGAGACATTTGCAAGATAGGATTGTGTAATGTTAAGTATGGAAAACATGAAGCCGTCCCCAGCTGCTGTAGGTGCAAAAGCGCTAAGATTGTAAGATGTGGAGAGGAAGTCTGAGGCTATGAATCCAACCCTGCTAAGGTAGTTCGTGCTGTAGTTTGATATGTTTCCCTTAGGGATGAGCAGGTATGGTTCAGGTTTAGCAACTGCTGCTACGTTGATTGTTGTGCGGTTCTGCGCTCCCTGCCTGTTTGCTATGTTGTACACTCCTGCCGGGTCTGCAGTCACCGATACGTTGTAAATCCCAGATTGAGTTGGCGTGAAGTTGTAATTTATCATAAGGCTCTTTCCTGCAGGTATGGTAAGCTCGTATGCCACGCTGCGGTTCTCGCCAGACGCAACATCAAATACAAGGTTTGTTATCGGCGTGCCGCCTGTATTTTTTACCAAGATCGGTACGACCAGCTTTTGGAACGGATATACTGTGTTAGCTGAGAACGAGTTGTCTATCCCTATGTACATGGAGATTGTCTGCGTCGAGTAGAACCTAAAGTAAAGCCCTACCGCCGCAATCGCAACTATCAGCAGTATCCAAAAAATCCATTCCTTATTCATAAAATCACTGTTTCTTGTTCTTCAATTCTTTTATCGCTTCGCCGATCTTTGTTGCTATCTGCTTGTGCTCCTCCTCAAAGAGCTTTGATGCCCACGCCGTTGCATCAAACCTGTCCCCGAAGCTTGGCGGTTTGAAATAAAACTTTCCCTTGCTGTTCTCCAGCAAGCCCATATTTTTCAGTTTGAGCAGGTGATATCTAAGAGTCTTTTCATTCATCGCCTCCCAGTTGTCGTTTATGTACTTTGCAATGTCATCGTAATTCGGGTCCGTTCCGTTTATGAACTGGAAACTTATCATAGCATCGAGAACCGCAACAGCGCTGAGCCTAGATTCCCCGGGGTTAATCACACCCAGCGATAGGGCGAGCCATCTTGCAATGGAGCGCCTAGTTTCTAGCACCTCGTTTGTCAGCCTGAGGTTTCTGAGCATTATCTCTGATTCTATGAGTGAGGATTCATTGAGTTCCATTGAGTCACAAGCTGATTTATCATCTAGGGCTCTCAAATTATATAAATCCTATAGACGGATGTCAAATCCCAGTGGTACGATTCGTAGAAAATCTTTATAAACCTCGCAGAGGGAATATGTGATAAAAGGGCGACCGAATGGATTTAACAGCAAGAAGATCTGCACCGTCTACTGTGGACACTATCACATTCGCCCAGCTAGCACGCAATGGGACGGTGCGACAATCAATCCACCCTGCAGATTTGGCGCCAAAAATATCCAAGCATCTTATGCCGCTTAGCAAAGGCATGACTAACACCCCGGCAGCGCTAGTAGAAATATATCTGAGGATAAACTATCTAAATGCAAACAGCGACGCGAAGGTTTACATAGAGGCAATAAATTACGGAGACAAGCTGCTCAAGCGCTTCTTGAGCGAAACTATGCCGCTCATAGCAGAGGAGTGCCAGAAAGTTGGCAAGACCCTGAACAAAAATAAACTCAAGGGCGAGATAAGATCACTCTATGACAAGACCATACTTCCGACGAGCCTGCAATCCTACCAAAACGGCGAAACCCCATTCGAAGAGATAGCAGTTAGATTCACACTCAGCCAGCTCGTGTTCAAAAGCATAGAGTGAAGCGGCAATCTAGGGATAATTTAATATATGGTGTCCTTACAATATCCGTATGCCTGAAATAAGTGCGAACCTCTCGCTTACAATCGACAAGATCAAGGCGTTCACGTACAATGAGCTCGAGATAAAAGTATCTTTGGCAACGCTCGACCCAGAGCCTTATTGGGCAGAATGCGTTTACGAAGTACCACAACCGCTTTCCCTTGCCCCGGACAAGAGCCTGACGACTGCAAAGAGCCTGATCGGGATAATCCAGAAGGGCGAGACAAGGGAGAAGCGCGCCAAGATATACACAAGCAGCGAAGTATACCCTGACACATACAAGATAAAGCTCACGCTCTACCTATACGACAAGGGCGGGGCCATCTCGGAAAGGAAGGAGTACTTCAAAGAACTAGAGTGCGGTGAAGCCAATGCCCAAATACTACAAAGTCCATGATTCCAAGGAGACAATTTATGTCACTGTGGATGACAGCGGGGCTGTGATAATCAAGGACACTGCTGGCCACAAGGTCTTCCTCTCAAAGTATCAAGCCAAGCTTATGAAGTTCGGGATAGAGAATCTGATTCAGGATCTTTTCAAGGATACCGACTCCTCGGACGTGGTAGTCGAGGAGATGAAGAGCGAGAAGGGATAGAAGTATATTGCTTTCTTTTCATATGTTTAGTGAATTTGCTTATACAAGTGATTATATGCCAGAACAAACACCAAACACGCCATCGCCGCAGGATGTAGAGAAGATGCTTAGGGATTACCAGACTGTACAGGAACAGATCCGAGTGTATTCAATGCAGATAGACCAGCTTCAGGTGCAGAGCAACGAACTCGACACAGCCAAAGAGGAAATCGAGAAATCAACAGGCAAGGTCTATGTCACAGTAGGCGGAGTAATCGTTGAGACCAACAAGGAGACCGCACTGAAGAACATCTCCGAAAAGAAGGAGACTGGCAGCGTGAGGATGCAATCAACAAGCAAGCAGCTAACAGACCTAAAGGCAAAGGAGAAAAAGCTAAGGGAGGACATAACACAGATTTCAAGTAAGATGCAACAGTGAGAATTTGACGATGAAAATCGGCTTCAACGATCTGCTGAATTTTCTGATACTAAATAGGGAGAAAAAGTTCCTGATAACCTTCCACTCAATGGGAGACAGGGACAGCGTCGGCTCGGCTATCGCGCTCCAGAAATATCTTTTGCATTCCATAATCTCTACTCCTGATTTCATAACTGGGACATCTAGGAGAATGATGGAGGCAATACCTAACACCATAAAAATAAGCAACAAGTTCCCAAAAGACATAGATGGAATAATAATTGTGGATGCAAATACTCCAGAGGCTACGGGAAGTTTTGCGGGTAAGATAAAGAAGTTCAATAAACCAGTTCTCTTTCTCGATCACCACGAACCCCACAAAAGCGACGACACAAAAGCCACAATATTCCACGATGAGAACTACAATTCCACATCAAGCCTTGTCTACCACATACTCACAAATCTAGGCATCAAGCCCGACAGGGAAGCCTCACTTGCTCTTCTTAATGGCATAATAGCCGATTCCTTTGAATTCCGCAACATGCATGCTCTCACTTTCAGGCAGATAGCGGAATTGATGCACAGCGGCAACATAAGCTATGCTGAATTTCTCGAGAAGTTCGGCGAGAAGGTGCCCGCGGCAAACAGGATAACTGCAATGCGAGATTTCTGCGGAGCGCAAACAGATGTTGTAGGCGATTATCTACTGGTGCACGGCACAGCATCGATAAATGCAAGTGTCGCCGCAGAGACAGCGATAAGGATGGGGGCAGACGCATCAGTATTCTGGATGATTGGCAAGAAGGAGGTGTCAGTTTCTACAAGGCTCAAGCCACCACTTGAAAAGAAGCTCTCCATACATCTTGGCCGTATGATGCAAGAAGTTGCACCTATAATTTCCGGATCAGGCGGAGGCCATCCGGCTGCAGCTGGGCTATACGGCCCAGGCATAAAGAACGCGAAGAAGGCAACAGATAAGATTATATCTGACCTAAAAAAGAAATTGCAGGGGTAAGGCAATGAAGATCGCGATTCTCTCAGATTTCCACTTAGGCTACGAGAGGTTCTCTGAAGACGCCTACAAACAGGCCGAGGAGGCACTAAACAAGGCCGCAGAGCTTGCGGACATGATGATAATCCCTGGAGACATATTCGACATAAGAAATCCTAGGATCGAGATACTCGCGCAGGGAATCAACCTCTTTAGGAATATAACAAAGAGGCATTGGTCTGCAAGAGTAGTCGCCTACAAGGGAAACAAGAGGCTTTTCACAGACATTCCTATCATTGCAATACCTGGTACACACGAACGCAGGGCCCAGAACGCAGGCAATTCCGTGGAGCTTCTGAGCCTTGCAGGACTGCTTATCGACGCAAGCGATTCAACTGTTGAAATCGAGAAAGACGGAGAGAAGGTTGCGGTATTCTCACTTGGCGGTCTTTCAGAAGAGAAGGTGCGCGAGACCCTAAAGGAAATCAATCCGACACCTGTTGACGGCGCATTCAACATCTTCCAATTCCATCAATCGATCTACGAGCTGCTCCCATTCAGCAACGACTTCATAAAATTCGAGGAGCTGCCCAAAGGATTTGACCTTTACATAGATGGACATATACACAGCAAGCTGGAGAGCAAGCTCTTCGGCAAGCCATTTCTTATCCCGGGCAGCACCGTGCTCACCCAACTTAAGGAGGCAGAACAAGAGCAGAAGGGATTCTTTATCTTCGATACGAAAAATAAGTCCTACAACTTCGTAAAAATCGGCTCCAGAGAGTTCATAGTTGAGAAGATCGCTATTGCAGGAAAGGACCCGCAGCAAATTCAGCAAGAGACAGAGCAGGCAATAGAAGGAATTCTCAAAAGGTCTGGCGAAAAGCCGGTGATAAGAATCGTATTTGACGGCGAGCTCAAACACGGATACAGGAATGTCGACCTAGACATGCTTGACATACTCAAGCGCTACAAGGAGAAGGCGGCATTGGAAATAAGCACAAGCAAGATAGAGGACACCGCAACCAATTCAGAAATAGAATCGCTCAGGAAAGGTGCGCTAGAAAACATCTCGATAAAAGATTACGGACTCTCTATCTTCATTGAACAGCTCAAGAAGAGCGATTATTCTTTAAAGAAGAATCCAACTGAGCTTTTCGAAACACTTAGCTCAGACCAAAAGAAAGACAAGATAATAGACGAGATAATGGAAGAACTCTTTGAAAAGCATTAGACGATTCCCTTCTTGTACCTTGAATATTTGAGCAGCTCCGCTAAAGAGTTTGCGGCTGCTGCAGGTGAATCATAAACCGGAAGCCCTTCATTTTCCATGAGCGTCTTTCGCTCCTCTGTGTACTTTGATCCGGCACTTATCACAACCATCGGTATCTTCGAGTTCCTCTTGAACTCCGATAGTCTCATCGCAAGAATTTCATCCGCACCTGGAGTTTGGAAGAGCGCAATCACAACCAGCATGTCTATTCCAGCATCCTGCGCCAAAATAGAGAGAGCGGATTCGTATCTCTTTTCATCAGCGTCTCCAACTAAATCTAGCGGATTCCTGATGTTTACTGTCATTGGCATCGCTTTCCTAAGTGCCTTCTGGGTTTTTGGCGACAGTTCTGCCATCTTCAAGCCTGCATTGTAAAGCGCATCTGTAGTCAAAACGCCGGTTCCACCCCCGTTGGTGACTATCATCACCTTGTCTCCACTTGGTTCTTTCTCGGTCGCAAATGCCTTACCAAAATAGAGAAGATCGTCTAGGTCTCTTGCGATTGAAAAACCACACTGCCTAAAGACCGCCTCATAAGCCTCATGGCTTCCAGCAAGCGATGCTGTATGCGAATGCGCTGCAGCTGCCCCCGCCTCAGTTATTCCACCCTTTATTATCACCACCGGTTTCTTTTTTGAGATCCTCTTACCAATCTCAAAGAATTCCTTTCCACGCTTTGCACCCTCCATGTAAATTATTATCACTTTTGTCTCTTCATCCTCCATCAAATATTCTAGTATGTCTACCTCGTCAACGTGCGCCGCGTTGCCATAGGAGATGAACTTCGACAATCCAAATCCCTCCTTAGCCATGAGATCTAGTACTGTGCTTCCAACAGCACCGCTCTGCGATACAAAACTCACTCCACCAATCTTTGGCTTGCTGAGCTTGAAAGCGGGGAGGAACATAGTGTCGATTCTTGATCTTGGATCAACCACCCCAAGGCAGTTTGGACCAAGTGTCGGCATATTGTATTTCTTTGCGATCGCAGTTACCTTTTCCTGAAGATCAACATTGCCGACCTCTGCAAAACCACCGCTAACAATAACTACTGTCCTTACCTTCGCCTTTCCACATTGTTCTAGCACCAACGGCACAACAGGCGCAGGGACTGCGATAACCGCAAGGTCTATCGGCGCACCTATGTCGAGCACGCTCTTGTACGCCTTCATTCCCATTATTTTGTCGGCGTTCTTGTTTACCGGATAGAGCCTACCCTGATATCCCTCCTCTACGTAGTTGTTTAGTATTATGTGCCCCACCTTCGCCGGGTTTTCCGAAGCGCCAATTACCGCGACGCTCTGCGGCTTGAGCATAGGTTTCAGATCCATCTTTTTTGATGCCATTTTCACACTATTTTAATATCCTTATGTCGACAACGTCATAGCCGTCCTCCCGTATTATCACTGGGTTCAAGTCAAGCTCTGACATCTTGTTCTCCACTAGCAGCTTTGATACTTTTAATAGCAGCTTCTCCAGATTCTTTTCGCCCTTCCCGCCGTAGGTTATAACATTCCTTGATTTGAGCTGCGCAATCATCTGCTTTGCGTCGAACAGATTTATCGGACAGACCCGAAGCGCAAAGTCCTTGAAGGTCTCAACGTATATTCCTCCGAGCCCAAGAAGTATCAGTTTGCCGAATTGTGCATCCTCTCTTCCCCCGACAATTATCTCTATTCCCTGCCCTGCCATCTTTTGAGCAATTATCTTGTAAGGCGAAAATTTCTTCGCCTTGGCGCTGAGTTGATTGAAAGCATCTTGTATCTCCTCTTTTCCCGACAGATCCAGCCTTATTAGACCTGCCTTAGACTTGTGCAGCGCCTTGTCTGATATTGCCTTCAGAGCTATTTTCTTTCCTTTTGAGAATAAGACTGCTGCATTTGCATCCTTCACATACCTGCTCTCCACGCTTTTTATCCCGTAGGTGCCGATAAGCTTTGCAGCCGCATTATACTCCATCAATTCCATGCGATCATCAGAAATAATTCCCGATGTAGTGAAGGTAATATACTGCTACCACAATTACGATTACTATTACAACTCCGAATATCATTCCTCTTCTGCTTTTCGGCACTCTCACTTCCTGCTGAACCTGAGTCTGATTTGCATTAGGCTGCAATATCTTGTCTAGTTGTATTCCTTGCTTTGGCTGCGCGACGTTCTGCACGCTTGCCGGCATTATGTTCTTTATCTTGAGAAAGCCTCCCTCAGTTAGAAGCAGGTCAACGTTTCCGTTTTTCAACTCGTATATCAGGTAATTTTGTTTGTAGAGCTTGTAGAGCCTGAAAGCAAGGTCCTTGCTTCTTATGTTAAGCGAGTTCCCCAATTCGAAAGGCAGCCTCTTGCCGCCAGACATCTGTTGGAGTATCGTCGAGTCAAGGGTATCGAAAGGCTCCGTGCTCTTCGCATCGGCCTCAGCCAAGATCGCCTTGCCCTGCTGGGATATCAAGATCCCGTTCGGCCCGGGATAATCGTTTGTGAATTCAATCAGCCCTTTCTGCTTGAGCGTGCCCGCTATTGTCGAGGCATCAAAGAAGCTGGTATTTATCAAACCACCAAACTTTTCCATCACTGTATCAGGGCCTATCCTCATGAGGCAGGCTACATCCAAGAAATTTATATCTTCTACAACCATTCAAACATCCAAGGCAAGAGCTAAAGATATTGACAAGTAAATACTTAAAAGGATTATTTCTTTTTTGAAACGATGTGAGTGACTGGAAATACAATTTTTGGGCGGCGCAGGCGAGGTAGGGAGGTCTGCGTTCCTCTTGAAGGACGAGAAGAACATACTTCTCGATTACGGGGTCAAGAACGGCACCCCGAGGTTAGAATATCCGCTGATTCCGGGTAAGGTTGATGCAGTCGTGGTGAGTCATGCGCATTTTGACCATACGGGAGCCCTACCGATTCTCTACGAGCAGAATTTTCCTGTCGCATTCGGCACAAGGCCTACCATGGAGATGAGCGAGCTTTTGCTCGAGGACTCCTTAGGCATAAGCAAGAAGCAGAACATCCCACCAAAGTACTCCAGGCAGCAGATGCGCAACTATCTCAAGAAGTACATGTCTTATAATTACCATTCGGAGATAGATTTCGCCGAATACACAATGACCTTATCTGATGCAGGTCACATAAGCGGGAGCGCAGTGACGCTGATTGAGAAGAACCACAGCGACAAACGATTTGTATACACCGGTGATTTCAAGATAGACCCGCAGATACTCCAGGGAAGCGCAGAGATAGTCAAGAGCGACATACTGATGATAGAATCAACATATGCTACAAGAAGCCATCCGGACAGGGCAAAGCTCATAAAGGATTTTGTCGAGGATGTGAAGACCACCCTTGACAATGGAGGAACAGCGCTGGTCCCCTGCTTTGCTGTCGGCAGGGCCCAGGAGATAATCGCGATAATGTATCAGCACGGGCTCATCGACAAGACATACATGGACGGCATGGCAAAGAAGGCGACGGAGATAGTAATGAGATACCCCGAATTCACAAAGAACCAGGCGCTTCTTATGAGCGCGATGAAGAACGTGAATTGGATAGGCGAGCACTACGAGCGTGACATAGCTCTTGAGAGCCCATCTGTGATAGTTACAACCGCAGGCATGCTCAACGGAGGGCCTGTGCTTCACTACATAACAAGGCTGAATCGGCAATCAAAGATCCTCCTCACGGGCTATCAGGTGGAGGGGACCAACGGCAGACTTTTGCTAGACAAAAAGCCGCTGGAAATCGACGAGCGCACATTCAAGATAGACACACCAGCTGCATACTATGACTTCTCGGCACATGCAAGCAAGGAGGACATATACAAGTATGTCAGGGAGAGCGATCCAGAGCAGGTGATATGCGTGCACGGCGACAAGCAGAACACCGAAGACCTCGCAGAGAATCTGCGCATGGAGGGATTCGACGCATACGCACCCAAGCAGGGCGACAAATTAAAGTTCGATTTCTAAAGAAACAAAACCCTGCGCAAAGGCTAAGTATGGGCTAAGCAAATTAGTTTTGGTGAGCAAATGCCTAGGCTTAAACCCCTTGAGTATTCACAGGACAGATTCAAACGCTTTGCATTTTATCAGAATGTGGTAAGGGTTCTTGACGCCTCAAAAGAGCTCAGGGAAGGACGAACTTCTCACCTATATTTTGATTGGCGCGAGACGATACTGCGCTATAGCTCAAGGGTTATCACAGCAAAATTCGTGGCAAGCTTCATAAAAAAAGAAGGGATCGAACCGACTTCCGTAGTCGGAGTCCCAAACGGATCCAAAATGCTTGGAATCGAAGTACAAAGTGAACTCACGGAATTATACCCACACATGGTGAGCAGCGATTTTCCCTTTGTCATAGCCCAAAAGCCGGATATGACAATCAAATTTTCCCTCTCAAACAAGCTGCCAAAGAAAATGATAATCCAAGAAGACACAACAAAATACGGTCTCTCTTCCATGAAGTTGGCACTCAGGCTAACCGAACTCGGCGTCGAAGAAATCGATGTGGTCTCGCTCACCGAGAGGAACCAGTCCACTCCCATACCTGGACTTGATTCTGAAGACGCTGTGCAGCGATTCAAGCAGATATTCAAGGAACATTCAAAACCGCAGATAGGGTACTCGAAAGGCATGAGTGTAAGGGAAGCGTTCCAGAGCCTTGGGATCAAGTTCCACAGCATGTCTAGCGGAATAGATCTCTATAATGAGTATCTTGCAAGAAACAAGGGCAAAGTAGGTTTTGAAATTCAGAAATTGATAGAAAAAGAGTATGAGGTTTTCGGCACCAAGCTCCTCTTCAAAGAGCAAATGAGAGATAGAATAAAAGAATCAGAATTAGACTTTGGATTGAGTTCGCTTTTAGGAGAGCGCGATCAAACAAACGCAAAGGTTCTCCCATTCTAGCTTACTTCTATGTCTAGCAGTTGCATTCGCCTTCGCAGCAACAACCGCAGCCGCATCCATAACCCCACATTCCCCATCTAAGTCCTTTTGAGAGAAGGTAGAGTGCTACTATCACAAGTATAAGGCTGCCCACAATCTGCTGGTTCTGAAGGTAGGCGAATATCAATATTATGGCGCCGACTATTAGATAGATAATCTTCATTCCTTTGTGCATGTGCATATGATTGTGCATCATCTCTTCTTGTTTTGCTTTCTTATTTTTAGTTGCCATAATATCCTAGCTCATTGAACATTCTTAAGTGCTTGCACTATCTCATCTTTGTGCCCGTCTACCTTCACCGGCGAGAAAACCTTCACTATCTTTCCCTCTCTGTTTATTATGAATGTGGACCTGACTGTTCCCATGAAGAATTTGCCCCACATGCTTTTCTTGCCAACCACTCCATACTCCTCATGTACCTTGCCCGTCATGTCTGCAAGCAGCATGAAATTGAGATTGTACTTGTTGGTGAACTTCACATGCGACATTACATTGTCCTTGCTTACTCCCACAACTTCAGTGTCCGTCTCCTTGATCTCGCTCATCGCATCTCTGAAGGCGCATGCCTCCTTGGTGCAGCCTGGCGTGTCATCCTTCGGATAAAAATAAAGCACGACTTTCTTTCCCCTAAACTCGCCAAGCGAATGGGCCTTGTTGTCGGTTCCCATTAGCTTGAAATCCGGAGCTGCGGTTCCTTCCGCAAGCACCATTACATCTCCCCTTCTTCCATGTCGTCAAAATTAGAATCGTCTTCCTCCTTCTTTGCAGCTTTGCCCGAGCCCTTTGAGACCACTTCGATCTTGCCGAACTTTCCTGCTGAGAGCTGAGGTGCGCCCCTGAATTCGCTTACATATCCATTTGTTACTTTGATAACATCCCCTTCTCCGATGTTCTCTGCGTCGTTTCCCCATAGTGACATGGCGATGCTTCCTGAATCATCCTTCAAAGTAATGTTTGCAACATTAAGCCTCTTTCCGTACTTTGTTACAACCTCTCGAGGTTCTTGCTTTGCAGCTACTGTCGCTTCTATTGTGACGTTAGTTGCTCCTGCTTTCAATTCACTTATATTCATTAATTCACCTAAGAATAGTAAATTAGAATATAATTCAATAATTATAATAATGTATGTATTATTTTAGCAAAATTCCCCTCCTCACCCTCGAATGTAAGGAATAAAAGCTAAACGAGCCGATTATACCCATGCAGGGGAGGCGCGCAAAATATCTGTTTGTAACTGGAGGCGTGATGTCGGGCCTTGGCAAGGGGGTGGTATCTTCTTCCATAGCAAAACTCCTGCAACTAGCTGGCAAAAAGGTGTCATGCGTAAAGATAGACCCCTACCTTAACTTTGATGCAGGCACAATGAACCCAATAGCCCACGGAGAGGTGTTTGTCACAGAAGATGGCGGAGAATGCGACATGGATATAGGCAACTACGAACGTTTCCTAAACCAAAATATTCCAAAATCCCACAACATAACCACAGGACAGGTATATGCGAGCGTAATAGAGGCTGAGAGGAAAGGCGAATACCTAGGCGCATGCGTGCAGATAATCCCGCATGTGACCGATGTGATAAAGGCAAAGATAAGAAAGGTAGCAGCAGATGAAAATACAGATGTTTTGGTGGTGGAATGCGGCGGCACAGTAGGCGACATGGAGAGCCTGCCATTCTTAGAGGCAATAAGGCAGATTGCAATTGAGGAGGAAGAGCAAAATACACTATTCGTCCACGTGACCTTGGCCCCATCGCTTGATGTTGTAGGAGAGCAGAAGACAAAGCCAACCCAACACAGCGTACAAGAGCTCCGAAGGATAGGAATTCAGCCCGGCATGCTCGCCGTGAGGTCAAAGACTCCTCTAGAGCCATCGACCAAGAGCAAGATATCGCTCTTCTCGAATGTGCAGTTGAATAACGTCTTCTCTTGCCATGACGCAGATTCGGTGCTTAAGGTTCCACAGATGCTCTACGCTCAGCACATATTGGATGCGATATTCAAAAAGTTCCAAGAAGAAGCCCCCAACATTAAACCCGGACTAGAGGAGTGGAATTCGATAGCAAGCTCCTTTGAAGGCGCAAAGAGCGAAGTAAAGATAGCGATGGTGGGCAAGTATGTCAAGCTTGCAGACAGCTATGTGAGTGTCAATGAGGCGCTAAAGCATGCAGGAGCAAAACTCGGCAAAAGCGTAAAGATCGAATGGATTGATTCTGAGGAACTCGGATCAAACATCGAGCGCCTCTCCGCATACAACGGGATAATTGTCCCGGGAGGATTTGGAACCCGTGGAGCAGAGGGAATAATAAGAACAGCAAACTATGCCCGCGAAAAAGACATACCATATCTTGGAATATGCTTCGGATTCCAGCTTGCTGCCGTGGCTTTCGCAAGGAATGTTTGCAATCTCGAGGATGCAAACACAACTGAGATTGCGCCAAACACAAAGAATCCCATAATCGACATCCTGCCCGAGCAGAAAGCTGTGGAAAACAAGGGCGGATCACTTAGGCTTGGAGCCCACGAAATAAAGGTGGAGCCACAAACAATGGCGCAGAGAATCTACGCAGCTGCGCAGATAAAAAGAAGGCATAGGCACAGGTACGAGTTCAACAAAAGCTATCAAAACATGTTTTCGGAGAAGGGGATGGTGTTCTCTGGTTCAAGCGACAGTGGAAACAGGCAGGAGATACTAGAGATAGCATCGCATAAGTTCTACTTTGCAATACAGTACCACCCCGAATTCAGCAGCAGGCCAGGATTTCCTGAGGAAGCGTTTGTCGCTTTCATAAGCGCAGCTGCAAAATAAACTTGGCAAACAAAAACTGAGTCACCCTTATAAACCACCCAGCAATAGACTCTGTTATGCCAGCAACTTCGAAAGCAAGGACCCCGCCATATTCCGTACCACCTTCTGAAATAAAGGAGATGACCACGGAGCAAATTTTAGGACTCACCGTGGAGGAAGGAAAGAAAATGCAATCAGATGACTATGTTACGACCTGGCTTTACATGGCAGGAGTAGGAGACGAGATGAAGAAAACTCCAGAGAACAAGGAATTTCTCTCAAAATTAAAGCGTTTCGGCTCAGGAATAAAATACGAGTTCGAAAAACGATTCCCACTACCTAGAGTCAGACGTTAGGCTCTCCACACCTGCATAGCTTAATTGCCTATTTGTTCTAAATACAAATAGGGTGAGTAGCGTGGCTGAGCCAGCAGGAGAATTTAATCCAGAGAATGTGGACAAGAGCAAGATTGATCCGTCTTTTCTTGCAGTTATAAAATTGAGGGAAGATCTCAAAGCAAAACTCTCAAGCGTAAAGCACAAGATCGGAGTTTACAGCGCCAAAGGAGGGGTCGGCAAGACAACCACTGCCGTTAACATTGCATACACGCTAAGTTCAATGGGATACAAGGTCGGCATACTGGATGCTGACATAGATACACCCAACGTGACATATTTTGTGGGATACAAAGGAGTGCCTCCTCGCGACTATCCTCTCCAGCCGATGATAGTGAACGGAGTGAAAATAATATCTACGGCAATGTTCTTTGAGGATTCAGGCAAGCCAATAATATGGAGAGGGCCGATGCTCACAAAGATGCTCAAGGAATTCTTTGCGGATACCGTTTGGGGAGAGCTCGATTATCTGATAATAGACCTTCCGCCAGGAAGCAGCGATGCGCCGCTCACAATAATGCAACTCATTCCCTTAGATGGATTTGTGCTAGTTACAACACCGCAGCACATTGCAGCGATAAACACCATAAAGTCTGGAACCATGGCAAAGAAGTTCGGCCTGGCCCTTCTTGGAGTGATTGAAAACATGTCAAACGGCACCCCTAAAGGGGCAAAGGAGGTTTCGGAAAAACTTGGGTGCGATATACTCGGTACAATTAAGTCTGATCCTAAATTTGCAGATCTAAGTGACGAGGGCAAGATACCAGTCATAGAGGACAACAGCATAAAAGAAGCATTTATAGATATTGTAAAGAAATTCATTAGTTAATGGGGGTTTGATGGCAGAGCCGTTCGCTGATCTTCTCAAAGAGTCAGCAGTTTTTATCAACAGGGATGCACTTTCGCCACACTTCATGCCTGATCATCTCCTTTTCAGGGACAAGCAGATATCTAGCATAGTAAAAGTGCTCACACCCTCGCTCAAAGGAGAGCGAGGAAGGAACCTTTTCATCTACGGAAAGACAGGAACAGGAAAAACCTCAAGCGTAAAGTACGTGATTGACGAGGTAAAAAAACTTTCCACTGTCAAGGCAAAAATATCCTACGTAAACTGCAGGATATACAATTCAAGATACAGGGTTCTTAGCAAGATAATAAGCGACCATCTCCCAACCTACGCAAAGCGCGGCTACGGCCTGGTTGACATATACGAAAGGCTGATGAGCTGGATAGAAGAGGATGGCAAGGTGCTCATAGTCGTGCTTGACGAGATCGACATAGTCAAGGACCTCGACGATTTGATATATACTATGACAAGAGCGAACAGCGACATAAAGAGCGGCGGAATCACAATTGTCGGGGTATCAAACAAGATATCCTTCAAGGAGGATCTCGATCCAAGAAGTCTTTCCACGTTGTATGAAACCGAACTTGTCTTCCCACCATACAATTCAAGCGAGCTTCTTGCAATCCTTCAACAGCGAACTGCGATTGCGCTCAAGCCCAACATCGCTGAACCCTCAGCACTAAACCTTGCAGCTGCGATTGCAGCAAGGGAGAGTGGAGACGCAAGGTTCGCGCTCAAGATAATGTCAAGGGCCGCTGAGGTTGCAGATGAGAAGAAGCAGGTGAAGATAACCTCAAGGGAAATAGAAGAGGCATCGAAATCGGCAGAGGAGGAGATAGCTTACGAATTGGTCAGCACACTTCCCGAGCACCAGAAGTTGGTCATCTATGCAATAGCACTGCTGACACTTCAGGGCGGCCGTTACAAGAAACTCACAGAAGGTGGAGAGACATATCTCTTCAGCGGTGAGGTCTATGATAAATATTCTGCAATATCCAATTCGCTTAGCAAGGACCCGAAGAGCTCAAGGTGGTACAGGAAGTACATCTCAGACCTTGAGATGCAGGGGCTCATAAACACCTATGAATCAGGAAAGGGAATCCGCGGCCACACCAAACTGATAAAGCTCGCATACTCTCCAGACAAGATAAAGTTCACCGTAGAGAAAGGGCTGTTCAAGGAGAGCGAGGCGGAGGGAAAGGAGGAAGCGCAGGAGCAATGATTTGATGCAGTATTTTGATATTACGAATTCCCCAAAAGGATTCAACAGCGCACTTCAAAAAAGGCTGGGATTCAAGCACATATTCAACGCCAACGACGACATTGAAGTGGTAGAACGACAGGGCCCTGAGCCAAAGAAGCCGTTCCTAATTATGAGTAGCAATCCAAATGTGGTATACTCATTAATAAAATCCGGCAGAGCGATAGGTCTTCTGATAAACGGAGATGAGCCCGACCAGAAAGTATTCAACAAGATAAAGGAGAACGGAAAGCTTCTTGTATTCAACACATACTACCTCACAATTGGGGAGAGAGACAGGGTTTCGAAAGTGCAGAAGCTAAAAAAGATATTCAGACATGCGCACAAGGGCAAGACTAACACGGGGTTGATCTCATTTGCACCAAACGAGAACTACCTTCTCTCATTCATGCAGCTCTTTGAGATTGCAAAGATGATTACAACTGATGAGCACCAGGCAAAAAGGATGATTACATCACTAGGTGAATTTGCAAATGATATTAAAAAGAAAGAGTAGGTACATACTGACTGAGTCATCAAAGGAGATTGACCTTAGTGACAAGAGGACATGGGATGAACTAAGGAACGCAATCGCAAAGTTTATCGGTGAAAAGGATTACGCAGATTCAAATATAACCTTCATCAAGCACACAAGCCCCACCAGATTCATACTCCGGACATCTCGCGGCGCAGAGAAGAAGGTAGTCCTTGCGCTCTGTTTCATGAAACAGCTCAACGCAATGGAACTAGGATTCTATACCCTCAAAATCTCAGGAACAATCAGGTCATTGAGAGCCGTTTAATGCTGGAATTCCCCACTGCTTGCGGTGGGGATGCGCTAGATATAAATATTTTATTGCTCCATTCTTCATAAACAGATTGCATTCGGGATGAGTGTTCAAATAAAGAGTTTCCCTGCAAGGTGCGTGTCTGTTCGCCATACCTTGCACCAAAAGGTCTCCTTTGGAGATGGTCTTGAGATGCCCCATCGCTTGCGATGTTGGGCGGTTCACTTATAGAAACGTTTAAATTAATCATTTGGAATAATTTATCATGGGGAGGCAGCAATTTGGGGGTTTGCCGGGCTTGACGTCCATTGGCACAGTAAATCATCTTTTCTCAACTCAGCAAGCAATAGATATTTTGCGCAAGGAGATCACGCTATCTGACAAGGAATACAAGGCACTTACCCAGGCTGTAAGCAAAATCGACTCGCTCTTGGACAAGGATTCGATTTCAAGGGCAATAGTTGCCAAAGAATTCCACATCAAAGAGCCAGAAGACCTCGATACAATCCTATATGCCGCACGCGACGAGATTCAGAATACGGTAAACCATGGCAAAGTGGACCCACAACTAAACAAAACAGCAGTTTCCGTCCTTCTAATAACCCTTTACCACAACATTAAAAGCGCCCAGCGTGATGACCTCGAGAACCACGTCTAGGCCCTAAGCAAAAGTATATAATTATAATCAGCTATATCCTATAGTATTCTTAGGTTTCTTTATTGATATCTAATTGTAGGTGCAACTATGTATCCAAACGTACAGGCTTATGATAGAGGAGTGATGTTCAACCCAGACGGCAGGCTTTTCCAGGTGGAATACGCAAAGGAGGCTGTCAGGAAGGGAGCAACCTCGATCGGAATGGTGTTCAACGACGGAATCCTATTCGTGGCACACAAGAACATAACCGACCCTCTGGCGGTCTCAAGCACTGTCCAAAAGGTCTTTAGGATAGATTCACATATCGGCGCTACATACAGCGGAATGGTATCTGACGGATTGCATCTGATAAACCAGTCAAGGAACAACGCACAGAACCACAGATTGCTATTCAGCGAGGTAAAGTCTGTCGAGGCGCTAGCAAAAGAGATGTCCTCATACATGATGCAGGCAACAATGTACGGCGGAATGCGCCCTTACGCGGTATCGATACTTCTCGGTGGGATTGACAGCGCCCCAAGGCTCTTTGAGATAGAGCCAGGAGCCTCATTCCTCGGTTACAAGGCGGACGCAATCGGAGTGGGCAAGAAGATTGCCACAGACGTCCTTGTCAAGGAGTACAAGGACAAGATGAAACTCGAGGACGCGGTGGACCTCGGGGTCAAGATATTGAAAAAGGTTAACGAAGGCAAACTCACAACGGAAAACGTTGACATAGGGTACATTCAGGACAGCCAAGAGTATACGATGCTGAGCCAGAATGAGATCTCAAAGTACCTTTAATCCTAGCCGTAAACCTCACAGTGAACTTTATGTCTTCTAAGACAGTTATAGCAAAGTATTCGGTAAGCGGAGAGACGTTCGAGATCTTCATCGATTCTGAACTCGCATACGAATACATCACAGGCAAAAGGACGGATCCGATGTCGGTGCTTCAGGTCGAGGAAATATTCAAGGACGCAAACAAAGGAGAGAGGCAAAGCGAGGAGAAGATAAAGAAGATATTCAACACGACCGAGATGCCAAAGGTGGTCGAAAAGATACTCAAGAACGGAAACGTTCCGATAACAACCGAGCAGAAGAACAAATTGCTCGAGGAGAAAAGAAAGCAGATAGTGCAGATAATTGCAAGGAATTCGATAGACCCAAGAACCAACGCGCCTCATCCGATCCAAAGGATTGAGAATGCGATGGAGCAGGCGAAAGTCTCGATCGAGCCTTTCAAGAATGCAAATGAGCAGGTCGAGATAGTAATAAAGAAAATAAACATGATGCTGCCGATAAAGTTCGCGACAGCAAAGATCGAAGTGACAATACCTGCAGATTCGGCGAATCGATGCTATGGGTTGCTCAAGCAGTACGGGCTCAAGACGGAGACATGGCTGCCCAACGGCGCACTCTCTGCCCATGTTGAGTTCCCTGCAGGATTGCAAGCAGAATTCACAGACAAGCTGAATTCGCTAACACACGGAAGCGCTACAATAAAGATAATTGGTGTATGAATGAAAATAGTAGTTCCAGGAGAAATTTTGGCTGACAAGCAGCTAAGGATAGAGAACGCGATAATCGAGGACAACAAGACCTATTCATCGGTCTTGGGGATATATCACGAAGATAGATCATCGCTCATACCGCTCGAAGGACTCTGGTACCCAAGAAGGGGCGACATAGTGGTAGGAGTAGTGGACGATGCAAGGCTAAACAGCTACTCAGTAGAGCTCAACGCGCCTTACAAGGGAATAATAATCGCAAAGTTCGTCGAGACAAGGCTTGCACGCGGAGACGTGATAGAAGCCGAGGTAAAGGAGATTGACGAGACAAAGACTGTTGTACTGATGAGGCCAAAGAAGCTTTTCGGCGGCAAAATAATCGACATAAAAGCATCGAAGATCCCAAGAGTTATCGGAAAGGCAAACACAATGATTCAGCAGATAAAGGACGGAACAAAGAGTGTGGTCATTGTCGGGATGAACGGCAGGATCTGGGCCAAGGGCGGAGATGTCTCACTAGCTACTGATATAATACTTAAGATAAGCGAGGAAGCGCACACCAACGGACTTACCGAGAGGGTGAAGGCTCTTCTGGGCGCAAAGCAGGGTGCTTAACATGAGTTCAAGTGGAAACAAACCGGATTTGATAATAGATGGAAAGAGGCTGGACGGACGAGCTTTCGGAGAGCTGCGACCAATCAAGATAGTCGCAGGCGGACTCAAGAACGCAGCCGGCTCAGCATACCTGGAATGGGGCAACAACAAGGTGCTTGCAGCGGTATACGGGCCAAAGGAGGCGCTCCCAAAGCACACCCAGGACCCAGAGAAGGCTGTGGTAAAGTGCAAGTACTCGATGGCACCGTTCTCTTCGCTTGAGGAGCACAACAGGTCAGGCCCCAACAGGAGAGCTATCGAGATTTCGAAGGTCACAAGAGAGGTGTTTGAGAAGGTCATATTACTTGAAGATTTCCCGGGCAGCGAGATTGACATATTCGTAGAGGTTCTGCAAAGCGACGGAGGAACAAGGGCAGCGGGAATAACATGCGCAGCTGTTGCGCTTGCAACATCAGGCATACCTATGACCGATCTGCCATACGCAGTCTCTATCGGAAAGGTCGGCGATACGCTCATACTCGACCTTAACAAGGCAGAGGACAACTACTCAGATGCGGACATGCCAGTTGCAATCGGGCCTAGAAACGACGACATTCTTTTGCTTCAGATGGACGGTACATTGACAAAGGAAGACGTGAGCACTGGTTTCAAGATGATCAAGGAAGCCGGAAAGACGATAACAAAGCTGCAAAGAGATGCGCTCACATCACCGTATGAGCGCATTCTGGAGAGATACAAGTAAGTGATAACATGAATCCATTAAAAGCTGTAAAAGGAGAATATGTAAAGGAGATGCTCAGCAAGGGCACAAGAGAGGAAGGCAGAGAGATGCTTGAGTATAGGCCGATAAAGATAAGGCACAGCCTGCTTCCAAACGCAGAAGGCTCTGCGCAAGTAGAAATCGGCAACACAAAGGTTTTGGTTGGAATCAAGCTTGATGTTGCAACCCCGATGGCAGACAAGCCGACGGATGGAAATCTGATGACAATGGCAGAACTGCTTCCGCTTGCATCACCTGACTACGAATCAGGACCACCAAGCCCGGATTCAATCGAACTCGCAAGAGTTGTAGACAGGGGAATAAGGGCAGCAGGAGTAGTTGACCTTTCATCGCTCTTCATAGAGACTGATAAGGTATGGTCTGTTTTCGTCGACATCTATGTTCTGAACTACGATGGCAACCTCTTTGACGCATGCACACTTGCTGCAATGGCGGCACTCAACAACACAAGAATGCCGATATACGATTCGCAGAACAAGAGCACAATCAGGGAAGGCAAGCTTGAAAAGCTAAAGATAAGCAACATGGTGACGTCTTGCACATTCGCAAAGGTTAACGGCAAGATACTCCTTGATGCCGATGGGGCAGAAGAAGGAGTGATGGAGGGCAGAGTCACGATTGCAACTGACGACAAAGTGATAAGGGCAATGCAGAAGGGATTGCCTGGCGCTTTTAGCGAACAAGAGCTCGACCACCTAATCGACAAGACATTCGAAAAGGCTAAAGAGCTTAGAGACATAATAAATAGCAGCACAAGTGATTAGATGGCAAACGCTAGCATTAGATACGGAGTCAGCCTCAGAAAGAGGTTACGATCGGTACAAAAAGAGAAGAAGGGACGCTACAAGTGCGATGTTTGCGGAAAGGAAGCAGTCAAGCGCGTAAGCACCGGAATATGGACCTGCAGAAGTTGCGGGGCAACATATGCAGGAGGAGCGTATTCGATGAAGACAGCAACTGGCGACACCTTCAACAGGGTAATCAACCAATTGAGTGGGAAATAATGGCAAAGATATCTTACCTGCCAACGCAGGAACTAATAGTCCACGATGTAATATCTCTCCAGAAGGAGGATATGCTCAGGGCGAATGTCACCCCGAACGGCAACATGCCGCTGTATTGGTGCGATGGAATGCTCTATAGCTTCTCGTCCCCGCCCGCAACAGAGGAAGTCATCGCAGACATGCTCAAGGGAAGGATACACTGGCTTGAAGTAAGATATTCAAAGATGGAGAAGTTCCAGAGCATGCTCTCGCTCAACGAGGAGGAGTACAAGGCGACGATGAACTTTAGGATAATAAGTACAGACAAGTTCGATCTTCATAAGGAATTCATAAAGTGGCTAAAGACTCATATAAAATAATGGTGAAAAAATGGGATACGTTTGTTTGCACTGCGGGAAGAAGATAAAGGCGATAGGGCCGAATTTCATAAGGTGCCCGTTCTGCGGCTACAGGGTACTTGCGAAGGAGAGATCATCTCTTGCAAGAGAAGTCGCCACGGATTAAGCTAATTCTACACATCACGCATCTGGCATAGGTTTGCCCATGCACCGCATTTAAATTAAACCGGAAAAGAAAAGGTTAATAATAATGAGAATCCACTTCACTTAAGAATTACGCGTTGGTAAAATGAGCGAAAAAGTAGTAGATGCATGGGGGTCTGCGGAAGTTTCAATAGACGAGAAACTCATCCATCAATTCGGGCTCAAGACATTCTCAGCTGAAGAACTTAAGCACTACAAGCACTACCTGTTCGAAAGAGGCATAGTGGTGGCCCACAGAGATTTCGACCTAATCAAAAACAGAACGCAGCACGATCAAAACTTTATCCAAGTAACGGGTATAGCATCGACAGGCCAGCTGCATCTTGGGCATAAGGTGGACATAGACCTTTTCATGTTCCTTAACAAATTAGGTGCAAAAAGCTATTTTGTTGTGAGCGACATCGATGCCTACACATCAAGACCAAACACAGCAGTCCCAAGCATGGAAGCAGCAAAGCAAAATGCGGTTGGCAATGTTGCGGATCTTCTCGCACTGGGCGTAGATAAAGGTGACATATACATCCAGAGTAGAAAGGAACCAAGATACTACGAGTTTGCATTTGAACTATCAAAAATCCTCACAGAGAACGAGATCAAGGCGATATATGGCTCACTTAATCCGGGAAAGATAGTCGCAAACCTGCTGCAATATGCCGACATATTGCATCCGCAGCTAAAGGAATTCAACGGCCCAATGCCATCGATAACCGGAATTGGCATAGAACAAGATCCTCATGCAAGGGCCGTGCGCGATATCGCAAGACGCCTGCCTTACAAATTCATCTCGCCAAGTTTCATCTACTTCACGCATCAGCCAGGCCTGCAGCAGGACAAGAAGATGAGCAAGTCCGAACCTGATACTGCAGTATTCCTATCAGATTCAGCAAAGGAGATAAAACGAAAGATAAACAAGGCGTACTCTGGCGGACGCGACAGCGTAGAGGAGCAGAGAAGGCTCGGTGGAAATCCGGATATTGACCGCGCATTTGCGATTCTCAAGTACCACCATCCAGATACAGAACTTGTGAATGAGATACACGATAAATATGCAAGCGGGAAACTCCTGAGCGGTGAGCTCAAGCAGATATGCATAGAGTTCCTTACAGAAATCCTTGCAAAACATCAGGAAAAGGTTGAAAAGCTAAAGTCTGCTGCAGAAAAGATCGTATACGGGTAAAAACATGGATGAGAACACAACGCCTCCACCCCCTGCTGATCCTATAGTTACTCAAAACCAGCAGAAAAAACCAAATCCATTTGCAGGCGTGTGGAAAGACAAGAAGTATGTCACAGTTTTCATAATCGCCCTACTTATCGGATTTTTTGTATCTCAGCCGCTTGCTATAATACTTATACTAATCAATTTGGCTTGGTATGGAAGAGCACACGGAATATTTAAGAGCGATAAGGATGCAGCGAAATTTGCAGGAAAGCAGCTTGGAATAATACTTATTACATTTACCGTGGTAGTAGCTGTAGTTCTACTTATACTGTATTTTGCCGGAGTTTTCTCCTAAGGCTCCTCGCTCTGCTACGGTCCAAGTCTCTCCTTAAGGTTTAGGTACATGAAGACATTGTCTATGTAGGTTCTCCTTCTCTTCAGGCCGTTAGGCAAAACCCCAAATTCAACAAAGCCCACCTTCTTATACAGCTTCTTAGCATCGTTTGTTGCAAATACCGAGAGCCTGAGCATCTCAAACTTATGTTTAGATCTTTCAATGATGTCTCTAAGGAGCATCTCTCCTATACCAATGCCACGCGAATCCTTTCTGATTGCAATACCAAGTTCTGCAATGTGGAGTGTCTCTGCCATTCTCTTGTATCTATGCACATCACACATCCCAACAACATGACCGTTTCGCTCGGCTATCGATGCGATAGCATCCCCCCTTTTGATATCCTTCATGAGGCCAGCAAACCACTTGCGCTCCTCTTTCAGTGTCGGTATCTTAGGCTGCGAGCTCAGGCCAAAATGAACATCACGTTTGATCTCCTTCTGGTAAGAGTAGTAGTTCTTAATCAGGGCTTCCCTGTCCCTGCGTTCTACTGGCCGAATGATAAAAAGTGTGCCCTCCATGATATAATTTGGCTTTCAGGGTTTTTAGTGCTAATCTACTGTTTGTATAATTAGATTATTTGGCGCTGACTATGATTGTTTCAGCAACGTTCTTCACTCGGTCGTAGAGGATCCTGTGTTTCGAAAGCTGACTCCTTACATCATCGCTCTTTGCGAGCTGTTCCATCTTCACAAGAAGCAGATGAGCGACCTTACCTTCCTCTAAGTCCAACACAACTTCCTTAACGTCTCCGAGTATGCTTCCTGTATTAGTAATTATCTTCTTCCCGTAAAGTTCCGATATGTAGACCATGTCCTCACTTGTTTATCTTCATCCTTGCAAGCTTTTTAGAAGCGAATATCCGTATCATATACTCCTGTATCTCTTTGATAAAGGCCGCCTCGTTGGTCTTGCGCATCTTCTCCTCATCGGGCTCAAAGAGGCCTACATTTCTGACAACAAGATTTTTGAGGTAGCTTTGGGTTATGGAATAAAGTTTCTTTTTGCAGTTGCTGCACACAAAGAGTGGGATAACGGGCACTGTTGTTATTGCAGACGGGTGCACGAGGTCCATCTCCCTGCTTATCTTTCCATTTGTGCAAGTCTCGCATGTTGCATTCACCTTTACATGCTCGTAGTTATCCACATTTTTTATCATGATCTTTTCCGTCACATTCTTCAGATGCACCGCAATCTCGGCGAGCGGCTCCTTTGACTTGTTGTATGTCTGATCAAGGACTTCCCCGTCCTTGCTGAATTCAGAAACTAGGACTCCATGCGCAGTTTTTTCTATAACAGCAAACGCTTTCTGCCCCTCAAACTCATAGAAATCGGTCCTGTACCTTCCATCAGGGCTTTTGTGAACCTCGAGCACCATTCACTCACAGTCTATTACGTATTTTGCAACGTCCTCCTTTGTTATCTTTGCCCTCCCTTGCTTCTTTGCGTTCTTTACCGCGTACTTTGATATCTTCACTGCCTTCTTTTCGAGTATCCGGCCCAGCGCGCTCGCGCCGTCGTCGGTTATGTTGACGTTCGCATACCGCTTGATAAGCTTCTTTATCGCTTCATTAGGTATGTTCGCCACATTATCAGCACTCAAGATCGTCATCATGTGTTTCAGACTTGATCTTACTCATCACACACCTATTCTGGTAGAGAGCTAATTTATAACCTTCCTCTTGCTTCCGCTATTCTCCTTGAAAACGTAAAAAACAAAGTTGTAGATTTGATTTATAAAGTCCGAAAAGAAGAATATTAGTGTGAAACGATGGCATATGTTTTCCAACCAAAAGATGCGGGCGCAAGAAGCGACCAGACGCTAGCACTTGCCATCAAGGTCGGAGAGGTGATAAGGGGGACGAACCTCGGCGCAGAAGTGGTTAACGATCTGATAAACGCATGCAATCTAGAGCAGAGCCTAAAGAACGAGGTGAGGAAGGTATTCCGCTCAATCGGCGAGGAGATACCACAAGAGGAGCCGGTAACATACAAAGGCCACACGGTTAAACTCAAGCAGAAGAACAAGATAAGGAGGATTGCACTAAAGTACCCTGACCAGATAATGGGCACAATAGCGATTGCAAGAATGCTCAACCTTGAGAGGGCGGTGGCAATACTTAAGAGGGAACTTGCCAAGCAGCAATCTAAATCCGATCCGCTGATGGACAAGCTCGCACTCTCGAGCTTCAACTACGAAGTGAGAAAGATAGAGAACAGGAAGCTTGGCTTCTAAAGCTTCTAAACTTATATATCTATTCCCGACTGAAGTAGTATTGGTGTTTTCTATGGCAGTAGATGATATTAACAAGGATAAATTCGACGCAGACGTATTGAATTCCAGCACTCCGGTAGTGGTGGACTTCTGGGCAGAGTGGTGCGGACCGTGCAGGGTATTCTCCCCTATAGTCGAGGAGGTCTCAGGCGAGTTTGACAAGAAGGTAAAGTTTTACAAGCTAAACGTGGATGATAATCCTGAAATCGCAGAAAGGTACAATGTGATGAGCATTCCAACGGCGGTTCTTTTCGAGAAAGGGGAAGTCAAGGCGGTGTCGATAGGCGCACTGCCAAAGGAGAGCCTCAAGAAATGGATATCGACAAACCTATGATTGGTGCTTTTTATGCCACTCTCACAGCCAAGGGGCGTTAGGGACTTCGGACCCGCAGATGCCATTGCAAGGAAGAGAATAATCGCGGTTGTAGAAGAGACATTCAAGAGATTCGGATTTTTGTTCATAGAAACGCCGGCAATCGAGAACCTAGAAGTTCTCAACACAAAAGCGTACGGCGACGAGGCCTCAAAGCAGATCTACAAAATACAAGACGATGATTCTGCGCTCAGGTTCGATCTTACAATCCCAATGGCTAGATATGTCGCGATGAACGGCAACATGCCGCTGCCATTCAAGAGATACCAGATTGGCCAGACATGGAGACGCGACGAGCCGCAGAAGATGCGCTATAGGGAATTCACGCAAGCAGACATCGATATAGTTGGAGGCGCCGGCCCGGAAAACGATGCAGAGATAATCGCCGCATCATCTTTTGCGCTTGAGGAACTGGGGCTCACCGACTACAAAATCCTGCTAAACAGCAGAATAATACTCAATGCAGTGATGGAGTCATTTGGAATCGGCGCAGAGAATCAAGCAGCCGCGATAAGAACGCTTGACAAGCTCGCAAAGGTGAGCATCCAGGAGACAGAGGACCAAATCGCAAAGCTTACGGATGCAAGGAATGCAGAAAAGCTCGTGGAATTCATAACCCAAGAGGGATTAAACGAAGAGAAGCTCGAGAGGATTGCGGCAAACATCACAGAAACAAAAGTGGAGGTTGACAAGCTGCAGAAGCTAATCGAACTGATCCGCACCTACAAACTGCGCGGCGAAGTTGTCTTCTCACCATCGCTTGCCCGCGGGCTTGACTACTACACAAGCTTCGTGTGGGAGTTCGTGATCACCTACAATGGAAAGACGCTGCCCACAATCGCCGCTGGCGGAAGGTACGACAATTTGATGGAATTATACTCAAAGAAGAGCATGCCGGCGGTCGGATGCTCAATCGGGATCGATAGGGTCTTTGATGTGATCGAGACGCAGCCGATGCAAGCACCAACTTCGAAACTATTTGTTGCTGTCATAGGTGATGAAAATTACAATTACGCACTCACAATCGCAAGCAGTGCACGCGCAAAAGGAATCTACACCGACATAAACACCACAAAGCGCAACATCTCAAAACAATTAGAGTATGCAAACGCACTTAAATTCAGATATGCAATAATAGTAGGTAATCAGGAGAGGTCTGCAAACAAGCTAAAGCTCAGGGATCTTGCAAGCGGCGATGAGGAATTGCTCTCGCTTGATGAGGCAATGCAGAAGATCGGGTAAGAAAATGGCAAAGGATGAAGTAAGCAAGGTAACGCACGACGCGCTCCAAGAAGGCGGAGTTCTAGCCAAGCTTTATTTTGACATGCACAGCGAGAAAGAGGAGGATCTGCAGCCGCTGATGACAGATCTGATAAGCAATAGGCTGCTCAAGACGCCGGGCGTAATATACTGCGTGGGTGAGATTGCCGAGCCAATAAAAATAGAGGAGATTTATTCCACCAACGCCGTGGCAACAATACTCTTCAAGGACATCGGTGCTCTGATAAACGTCACATTCAACTACGCACCAGCCGGCATCGAGATAATAAAACCAGAAAAGGAGGTTGCGATAAAGGTTAGCGAGCTCCAATCCATACTTCTCGACCTATCGAAAGTTGCGATGGAGTATTCACAGTTCATACTCAGCCGGGTCCTTTCAAAGGAGGACTACGAAAAAGTGCAGGGCGACCTCAAGAACAGGGAACTCGTGGGAAAGAGGCTGCTCGAGAAGAAGGAGTAGTAGTTTGGTTATAAACGAATCTTGTAATCAGCTTTATAAATAAGGGCAAACAACATTAACTTGAAGCAAGAACCATATTTGCAACTGCGTGAAAAAATGGGCGGAACAATAAATAAGAACGGCAAACTGTATAAAACAGAAAGAAGGATAACCTTCGTTATGTCACCTAAGAATGGTTGCCCACGTTTCAGCATAACGGGAAACGTAACAAAATTCAGAGACGACTTTGGCGGCAGAGTTAAATCAAAAGGAAAGCTTATAAGACACTTTACCTCTGTTTAACTACTGATTTAATAAATTCCCTTTGTTTCTCATACTCCTCCAAATGAGAAGGCCACTTGCCAACTATAATATCGGTAAGTATTGCCCTATCTATTTTTGGCTTTTCTGTTTTCCACATAGTTTGTACTAGTTCGGCGCCTCTTTTTGACATCTCCTCCCCATTCTTGAAAGTGCACATAGAAAACACATCATAAGTGCCATTAATGTTAACATCGAGCACATAGTCACTTGTTGCCCCATTAAAACTTTCTGTAGTAAATTCTTTTGCCAAATTAAGGGCCAGTTCTTGGTGGTTTTTTACAGGTGTTAATGTTGCCCCATATGCCAAAATAATCTTCTTATCTGTCTCTTGAGTTAGGGCAGCAAATTTCCTAATAATTTTCTTTTGTTCAAGTTTTTCAAGTATGTAAATGGCCCTCATCTGCGTTGTCTTCGCCTTATTCACCAGCTCCTTTAACTTTATTCTTGAGTTTTCATTTACCGCTTTTAGCACCGCTTTTTCAGTTTTGTTGAGTATTGGACTTAGTTCAATCAGCTCATTTTTCAACGGTAAAAACCCAACAATGTATTCATTGATCGTAGAAGTCTTGAAGATCGGCACATAATCGCTCAAATCCATCCTGAGCTTAAACTGCCATGTTTGGAAGTCTTTTGAGGTTAAACCTACCACATAAAGAAGAAGGTCAAAGTCTCCCGTTCCCAAATAAGCGTCCTGTACGAAGACATCCCTCCTGAATTTATTGTATAGAAATTCTCTCGTAGGCGTATTCTCAAATTTTACCGTTATGAGTCTGCCCTCAGAAAAACCTAAGGCAACCTCGTCAAGTTCAACTGTATAATATATATGGTATCGTGCCTCCAGTTCCTTTAAAACTTTGGAGATAGTAAAATGGGAAACCCCTATTTCACGAGATAATTCCCTAATAGTAATTCGGGAATTTTTGGCTATTCTAACTAAAATCTGATAAGGCACTTCTTCCCGTATGAATTTCATAGCTTTTCGCGTGTGCACCATTTTATCTTCCAAAATAATTATTTATTTATTATATTAATGATAAATACTATAATTTATTTGATTTATTTGCCAATAAATATATATACCCAAAACTTCATAATTATTTCCAGAGGGAATTGGATTATGGGGATATACACTGCCAATGCTTTCCCAAAGTTTGGCAAGACTGATTTTCTTCACTCCCTAAAGAATACCCATCCCAAGGTAAGTTCCCATATCCTTCCCTCCATCTACAACTCCTTCATCAAAAGATTCGTAAGACCGAAATTTGTCAGAAAATCGTACCTATGTTGGCAGTGTGAGGAGAAATACTCCGATCCCCTGAAATATACCATGCATATGCGGGACTGCTGTTGCATAAAGCAATGTGCCACTATAGAGGTAATTAAATGAAGCCGCATGAACGTGCCATGGAGATGCTCTTGCAAATAAGCGAGATGAACCTCATGCTGCCTGAGCTCTATAGCCACCTTCCAAGGAACGACTGGATAAGGATTAAGCAGCTTCTCGAGGAGACACAGCAGATACTCGAAAAGCATAGGAGGGTGCCGATATGAACTACTACGCCTACATCAGGAGAAGGTGCGCAGACCTTATCAGCCTGAGGTTCAAGTTGCACAAGCTATTCAATTTCCTGCATGGCCCGGATTTTGAAAGGCTGCAGGAATTGCTTGATGAAGCAGAACAGATACTTAAGAAATACGAGAATATGTGAATTGTGTGTTTTCATGTCTTCAAAAAGGAAGTGTAGGATAGCATGCGAAAGCCAAAAGCTGCGCAGTTTCATAATGCTAAAGCCCTCACTGCCTGCCAACTCGCACGCAGTAGCAAAGGAGATCGCGATGTGCAGGGGCGTGAGGGAGGTGGCACTTACGACAGGCGAATTTGGATTTATTGTAGGAGTAGAGTCAGAGCCATTGGTTGAAGAGATCAAAAGGAAGATTCACACAATTGCACATTCCAAAAAGATGAGTGTGCTTGTCAAGCATTTTTCGTACAAAAATACACTATAAAGTCATTTCGCCAGCCCGCGCAGGAAAAACCTCTTTATCACGACGCTCGGCCTGTCCATGTCGCCGTATTTTCCAAGGAACGATTCGAGGCCCATCAGTTTTATCACCCTGGCAATCCTCTCAAGGCTCTTTTTGCTCTGCGTTGCGTAAAGGTTGTAGAAGAAAGAATGCAGCCTGACTTCTTTCTCAAACTCCTTCCTCCATTTGCGCTCATATGTGCTGAGCTGCGTTCCTTTGTTTATGTGGCTTGCGATTGCATCAGTGCTCTTCAAGGACATCGGCGCGCTGATAAACGTGGCGTTCAACTACGCCCCGGCGGGAATCGAGATAATGAAGCCGGACAAGGAAGTGTCGATAAAGACGAGCGAGCTCCAGTCCATAATACTCGACCTATCGAAAGTTGCGATGGAGTATTCACAGTTCATACTCAGCAGAGTGCTATCCAAGGAGGATTTCGAAAAGGCCAAGACCGACCTGCAAAACAGAGAGATGATAGGCAAGAAGCTCCTTGAAAAGAAGGACTAAAAAATCAATAATCGCATTTTATTCTCCACCCATCTGGAATATCTATTTTTATTTCCATTTTCCTCCATTTTTAGACCCCTTGAAATATCAATTGATAATAAACGAAGTTACATATCAGATTTATAAAGGGGGATTGCAATGATTATTTGTATAGTGAGTTAAATGAGAATTATAAAGAGCAACAATAAGACAGTAATAGTAGCATCGGGGGGGGACAATGGCTCACAGTGCCCACGAGGAATCGTATCTGGCAGTCATGTTAAGTTTGCTGATGATTACCACAATAAACTTATAGCTAAGAAATCTCTCGTCTTTAAGCTATTTCTTGTATGATTTTGGTATTAATTTTGCCGATTCTAGGAATTTATATTGTCTAGAGTATACGGCATCAAAATCTCTGACACCTGTATTACCAAGCAATATCTGTGTCATGAAGAAGGGTTTTATTGATGATCCATGTAACTCTGTCCTTAATTTATTAAGGAACTTTTCAGCAGAATTACCATCAACAAAATTCATAAAAATTATTATGCCTTGTGGGGTAGAAATATCGCACATGAAAGTATACTCTATGTGTTTATCATAATCCCTAACCATATCTAGCCACCAGACTGATCTGCTATTTAGAAATTGTTTGTCGTTAAGTATCGTGACTTGGACTATGAGCGTAACAACATTGTTTGGCTTATTTTCATAGTAAGTAATTCTGCGAAGCATTCCTGTATCTATCAACCTTTCATACGCATAGATAATATGCGGTAATCCATGTTTTGATTCTTTTGCAATGGCACTAAACTCCTTTCTCCCATCTTCATTCAATGCTAGCAGAATGTGTTTATACGTATCTAGTATTTGGAATTTCTCTACGAGATTATTTTGCATAGGGAAGAAACCGAAGGTCGTGCGTATGTTCAATAGCTCAGAACGTATTTCATAATGTTTATCAAGGCTGCTGATGTCCTCTCTAAAAGTATTTAAAAATCTGTTTATCTCGTCGTAGCTTCTTGCAATTCCATATATAACTACATCATATTCGCCATGCAATCTTGCTGCAAATTGCGGTATATAATGTTTTTCAAGAGCTTTTGAGAACTCAATGTCTGTAGGGATACCATCTATGAATTTGATGAATATTAGGTACTCTTCGAAGCCTAACTCCGGCAACTTTTCAATAACGTTTTCTAAGATTCCCTTCTTATTGTAGGTTCTCGCATATTTTACAAATTCCCATCGCCACAATTCCTCTATCCCTATTTCGGGAGTAAAACGTATGTCCTGTTCCTTTACCGTCTCTCTAAATAATCTATTCAAGGTGGTTTGGGGGACATTAAGTTTTGAAGCAAGATCCCTTATACTTCTTCTTCCATCAACACTCAAAAGTTTCAGCATCCTTCTCTTAATTGCTGCCTTTTCCTCATCACTAAATATTCTGTCAGGCATATTTCTCTTTTGAATCAAACATTTTTAAGTCTTTGGTTTATATTAAGAATTATTTACCAATTTATTCAATATTTAGCCTATTAATAGCACATATTATTCTAACTACTTATAAAAGTATCTAACTGCATATTATATTTGGGATTTGGGAATGGGAACTTACATCGTCGAAACTTACAAGTTAGGCACTACTGATTTTCTTCACTCCCTGAAGAACAACCCCCAGAAGGTAAGTTCCCAAACCTCTCCCTCATTCTATAAGTCCTTTATCAAAAGATTCGCAAGAACAAAAGTCATAAAGAAAGCCTACTTGTGCTGGGAATGCGAGGCGAAGTATTCTGATCCTTTGAAATATGCTATACACTTGGAAGACTGCTGCACTAAACAGTGTGCCACAATCGAGGTAATTAAATGAAGCCGCATGAACGTGCCATGGAGATGCTCTTGCAAATAAGCGAGATGAACCTCATGCTGCCTGAAATATACAATCACCTTACCATGAATGATTGGTACAGACTAAAGCAGCTCCTCGAGGAGGCAGAACAGATACTGGAAAAACACAAGAAGGTCTCGATATGAACTATTATGCCTACATAAGGAGAAGGTGTGCAGATCTAATCAGCCTAAGGTTTAAGTTGCACAAGTTGTTTAACTTCCTGCATGGCCCGGATTTTGAAAGGTTGCAGGAATTGCTTGATGAAGCAGAACAGATACTTAAGAAATACGAGAGAAGCATGTAATGGTGTGTTTCATGTCTTTGAAGAACAAGTGTAAGATAGCGTGCGAAAACCTGCGAAGTCAGCATGGCTTCATAATTCTGAAGCCCTCTTCGTCTATTAATTCACACATTGTTGCAAAGGAGATCGCGATGTGCGAGGGTGTAAAGGAAGTGGCGTTGACAACTGGCGAATTTGGATTTGTAGTGAGGGTGGAGTCAAGAATAGGGATTGAAGGCATCAAAAGGAAAATTTCTGCAATTACTCATTCTAAAAAGGCAAGTATCCTCGTAAAGCATTTTTCATACCGAAATACCATCCATAATTCATTTAGCTAAGCCGCGCAGGAAAAACCTCTTTATCACGACGCTCGGCCTGTCCATGTCGCCGTATTTTCCAAGGAATGATTCGAGGCCCATCAGTTTTATCACCCTGGCAATCCTCTCAAGGCTCTTTTTGCTCTGCGTTGCGTAAAGGTTGTAGAAGAAAGAATGCAGCCTGACCTCCTTTTCAAATTCCTTCCTCCATTTGCGCTCATATGTGCTGAGCTGCGTTCCTTTGTTTATGTGGCTTGCGATTGCATCTGCGGCATATCGAGCTCCGTTTCCGCCGAATATTATTCCGCCTCCGGTGGTTGGCTTCACCTGACCTGCAGCATCGCCGACAAGAAGCACCTCTTCTTTGTCCTTCACGAAATGTTCGCGCATCCCAACCGGAATGAAACTTGCGCCTTCTGTTATGAATTTTCCGCTCTTTACTACCTCTGCAATCGCAGGGATTTTCTTGAATTTCTCAAATGATGACTTGCTGTTGCCAAACTTCGAGTCAATCCCTATTCCTATTTCCGCGATATCTTTTGAGTTTGGGCAGATCCATCCGAAGAATCCAGGGGTGAGGTCGTTGTCGAAAAATAGCTCCACCATGCTGTTCTCCTCTAACTTATAATCATATTCCGCCCTGAAAGTGAGAATCTGCCTTTGTATTGCAGGAAACTTGAAATGCCTTGCCACAGACGACACAGCTCCATCGGCGCCTACCACTATCTTCTCCTGCGACAACTTATCGAATAGGGTAGCATCAACCTTTGTACCAATATGCATCTTCACTCCCTTCTTCTCGCTCTCTTCTAAAAGCAGCTTGTTGAGTTCAAATCGCTCAAGTACATAGGCCACAGCCTTCTGTGATTTTATCTCTAGTATCTCCTTGCCTATGTGTAATTTTG
The DNA here is from genome assembly GCA_050749785.1 of Candidatus Micrarchaeales archaeon. GTDB lineage: Archaea > Micrarchaeota > Micrarchaeia > Micrarchaeales > CABMGC01 > JAGWGI01. Next base: position 52,149 of record JBOGSA010000002.1, read on the forward strand.
CTCCGTGTAAGGTGTTGGTCATCACCTTCCTGTAATCTATGCCCAAGGTTTCAAGTCCGCTGATCGAAAGGATTCCGGATGCTCGCACAGGAAATCCAGGCGTCTTGTTCTGGTCGTACACATCAGTTTCTATTCCAAAATCACGCAGCCTGTTTGCAGCAATTAACCCTGCAGTTCCTGCCCCAATAATCGCAACACTATTCTTCATCAAAAGCCCAAGTTGGTGTTTAAATAAGTTATCGTTCTTAAGTTATAAAATACGTGTCTTGATGACCTTCTTAGTTCCGGCATTTATATCATTACTATCTATAATAGTCCCTGGATTTTTCCTGGCACTAGCCCTGCTCAAAAAAACAAAGCTCAACATGTTTGAGATTGGTGCGATTGGATTCATATTCGGACTGATTTTCCCGCCAACAATGATCTGGCTCGAAGCCTACCTCATACCAATTTCACATGCATTCGCATTTTCCACAAACCTCTACAACATAAACGTTGTGCTTCTCACGATAATCGGCATAGTCCTCTGCTTCATGCAAGGAATTTTCTCCACCGACCACATAAAGCCATTCATCGGCATGGCAAAGTCTGCAAAGAGCCAGGCGACGGCAGAGAGTGTTGTTCTTAGCCCCAGCAAGAAGGGACACTCTTACATCTGGTACATATTGATGGGGCTTATGCTTGTCACATTCGCATCAAGGCTGCTAAGCCTTGGGATTGCACCAAATTTCTTCGAGTTCGACCCATATTTCGACATGCTCAGCACCCAATCCATACTCGTTCACGGCTATCAGGTTCTTTACGACCATTCTGCTTGGCCTACGCTAACCGCAGGCAGCCCGCACAGAATAGAACCAATAGTTCCTTATCTTGAGGCTTACTGGTACACAATCACAAACCAGCTCCAGACGCACTACACGGCATTTAGCACCTCGCTCATGAGCGATGTTAGCAGCTTCTATCCACCAATAGTTGCTGCGCTGCTCGTCTTTGTCGTTTTCATGTTCCTATATCATGAGTATGGCGAGTTCCCGGCGATAATCGGCGGCACGCTTGCGACCGCAATGCCGGCACTCATCACAACATTCATCGCAGGAGAACAGCTCGTCGAACCATGGGGAATCTTCACGCTTTTCTTCTTCTATGCGGCGTATCTGCTCGCGGTCAACAACTTACATGAAAAGAAGTTCGCAATACTCGCAGGCATCGCCTTCGTATCCACCTTCCTAGGCGCTCACTACTACACGGTGGACGCGGGAGTTCTTGCGATATACATACTGCTGCAAGGAATAGTATTTGTCCTAAAGAAAGAGCACACAAAGGATTTCTACATCCTCAATATAATCGTAATCGCGATAATCGCAGTCTTCTACGTGCTCTTCGCGCCATATGGAAGCGTTCTTTCCAACAAGATACCGGCGTTGCTTGGCGTACCGATTATAATCGGCTTCCCGCTCTTTGCCATGATATTCGTCCTGATATTCGAATACATTCCAAAGCTGCTTGCACAGAAAAAGATACTCTTCAAGCAACTAAACTTCCTAGAATACGCAGGCTTTTTGCTGCTCCTTGCAATCGTTGCGATAGTGCTGATAATGTTCACATCGCTTGGCGAACCGGTGCAGAAATATATAACACTTAGCACCCACTTCACAACTCCCTCAATACCGTTGTTTGCAACAGTCCAGGAGTATTCGCCGACAGGATTTAACTTCAACTTCGGGTCTGCAGGCTTTGGAATAATTGGCGCAACCATTTTGGGAGTCAACTTGATAGTATGGCTAGTGCTGATTTTGTTCACAGCTCTTATGCTGCTTGCAATCTACCACAGGAATTCTAAGTTCAGCATCCTCTCTCTTGCCGCTGTATGGCCGCTTGCGATTGCAGGAATGGTAGAGGTGAAATATCTGCCGCACTTCGGAGTTGGTTACATACTTGCAATTGGCGCAATAATCGGGGAACTTTTGATACTGGCAAACAACAACTTCAAATTCAAGGACATGGCAAATGTGATACCAACACTCAACCTCAAGCTCAGATCGGTGCAAGCGATAGCCGTTATCGCCATAATCGTTGTCATACTCGAATCTGGAGTGTTCCTAAACATTATAAGCGCTGTGGCTAATCCAAGCTGTGCCTCCCTTTCTAGTTCCAACAATCAGATAGGCTACACTCTTTATTGTGAGGTCGTATCGCAGCAGTGGCTGAGCGCACTCTCATGGATGAAGGCAAATGTAGGGCCGTACGCCCCAAGGGTGCTTGCATGGTGGGACTATGGAGACTGGATAAACTGGTTTGGCAACAGCAATGCGGTGCTCAGAGGAGACAACGCTGTAGCAACTTCAGACTACGCCACCGCAGCGCAGTATGTGCTAGTGAATTCTGACGGCGTTAATTCCTCGACCCTTTCATCTTACATGAACTCAATACAGGCAAAGTATGTGCTCTTTGATGATCAGCTGATGCAGAAGTGGGGCGCGCTGGACTATCTTGCATGTGTAAATGCAGGACAAACGAGCCTAGCATACGCAGTACAGCAGGGGCAGGCTAACGGCCAGCCCTACCAACTCGGCACATCTCAGTGTGAACTAGCCCACGATCCTGTGTATGCGCTCGTTCCTGCAACGACCAACAACATAAACAATTACTGCCAGTTCAGCAATTCATCTGTCCAGGCGCTCAAGGTGATAATGCTAGCTGGCAACAACTTCCTCAATGTGACATACTGCGTTCCTGCAAGCCTATACAACAGCGTCAGCCCAGTGCATCTCTACACCACCAACGGAACGATGACGAACGCAATGATCATACCTTCGCAGACATTCTTCTATGGCACAATTCCACTAAGCGGCCAGACATTTGCGGACTTCCTTGTTGTGTACCTGCCTAACGGGCCTAACGACACGATAACAGATGCGCCTACGCAGTTCTACAATTCGAGCTACTACAAAGGATTCTTCTTTGGCAAGGTGAAGGGATTCAGTCTTGTCTACCCAGAGAACTTCACAGGAGTGAACTACATCAACAGTACGAACACTGTAATGATACTGCAAGTCGACAACTACACCGGCGGCATACCAACGGCGACTCCAAAGGCGAGCTACGTTACAAACAACTACACAATGCCTGGTTGATTTATTGAAGCTCGTGATAACCCATCCGTATCTGAATCTCAAGGGTGGCGCAGAGAGGGTCATACTCGAGATAGCAAAGCACTACGACGCGAAGATTTACTGCATTGATTATGATAAGAAGGAGACCTTTTCTGATTTCAATGATGTAGACATAGAAATTATAAAGAAGAAGATTCCTTTCTCATCAATCCTTCCATACAGGGCAGGGCAGGGGCTCAAGGCAGGCTATGTCTTTTACAACACGAAGATAAAGGAGGATTACGACGTTGTAAATCCACACACCTCGCCGAGCGAGTGGATAAGGCACAAGAATCCAAGGGCGCTATGGTACTGCCACACCCCGATACGGGAGGTATACGACCTCTACTCGTTTAGGATGCAAAACAGGTCAACAAAAGAGAAGCTGCTCTACTTCACATTCGCAAATTCCTACAAGATAATGTCGAAGGGAATAATAGACAGGATAGAGGGCATAGCAACAAACAGCCAGAACACAAAATCTAGAATAAGCAAATATTTCGGAAGGGATGCAACCATAATAAATCCGGCGATTAACCCCAAGGAGTTCAAGAATTCCGGGGACGAAAAATATTTCCTCTACATATCTAGGTTCTACCTAAACAAGAGGCAGGAATACGTAATAGACGCATTCAAGAGGTTCATAAGAAAGACAAAACTGACCAACTACAAGTTAATTCTCGCAGGCTCGCTCTCAAATGACAAGGAGCACATCGCATACTTTGAGATGCTAAAGAGAATATCGCCTAAGAATGTAATATTCAAGCTCCACACAAGCGACGCAGAGGCAAGAAAGCTCTACTCAAATTGCACCGCAGTGCTATTCGCCGCAATAAACGAGGATTTCGGCATCGCACCGCTTGAAGCGATGGCAAGCGAGAAAGTGCTGATCGCAGTAAATGAAGGGGGCCCGCGAGAAACAGTTGAAGATGGCAAGACAGGTTTCCTTGTCAACTCTCCAGAGGATATGTCTGAGAAGATGAAATGGATTGTGGAGCACAAGGAGCTTGCAAGCAAGATAGGAAAAGCAGCCAGAAAGAGGGTAGCTGAGAAATATTCCTGGGACGCGTTCTTTAGGAAGTTTGATAAGATGGCGCAGAAAGTTTCCAAGATGTGAAAACTTACTGGTTGATTACATACCTGCCGATTATCTTTGTCGCGTAATCTAGGACCTTTACAATGTTTGCCTCAGTGTTTGAACCTGTGCAGATCAGTTTGCCGTTCTTGAAAAGAATGATTACTGCTGAAGGCTCCTTTATCCTAAAAATTGCGCCAGGGAACTGCTCGGGCTCGTAGTCCACTTCCTTGACATTCTTTGAAAGCGCGTAAAGATCAATTGTAGCATGAAGGTCTGCGCTCACCACAATGTTTTGTATGTTTATTTTTGGCTTTAGGTTCAGAACCCTTGGGGTTCCTGGCTTTGCGCTTTCCTGCTTAGGCATATGATCATCATAGAGTATGGGAGAAAAGGATTTAAATACCCTCTAAAGTTCGCCTATTGATTTATACAAAAACTAAGTAACGTTTAAATAATGCAAGCCGAGACTCTACTAAAACAGGTAGCGAACATGTCATTAGTTCCACATCCCCAGAGCCAAAGCTCACGAGCATATGCCGAATTCAAAGGGCTTAGCGGCGAGGGTCACAATTATCTTGCATTTAGGCATGCATTGAGAAATCTTGACGAACCAGAGCAGAGGATATCATTTGCAAGGACCGTAATTTGCCTTTTAAGGGATAAAAACTACGAGAGTGCATGGGAATTCGCAAGAGTGTCTGCCGAATTCTCAACAGAACCGCTTAACAGGCTAATCATCACCCAGAGGGTGGGGCAGCTAATGGAGAAGGACAAGGCCAAGGCGCTCTCCTTTGCTAAGATCTGGGTGAAGAACAAAAAGATAAAGCTCGCAATCGCAAGCGCACTGCACACCGATCTTCTCGCCAATAAAAAATATCAACCAGCAGCAATCCTTTGGGATGAATACAACCTCGGGCCCAAAAGGCACAATCTTGCCGCTTTTGAAATGGTGAGGCTGCAGATAGAATCCGTCAGAAGCTACGCGCTTAATGAGCCAAAGGAGAAGAATGACAAGCTAAAAACGCTAGAAGAGATAAAGGACAAACTTGAAGACGCCATAGAGTTTGGCAGGCTATACCCGCGAGCAGTCAAAAGGAAGGATGTGGTAAAAGCTGTCAAACTGCATGCGAAGGCCCAGCAGATGATATTCTCAATAGAGCACGGCCTGGCAAACCACATACCCCACACATTCGGGCCCTCTAAGCTGCCAAATTAGAAAGCTTTAAGTATATTTTTATGCCTAATTACTATCGTATATCGAGAGATCGGGATACGCTAATTGAAGTTTTCTGCTTATAAAAAAGTGATACAATGGCTGAGAATGAACTATCTGGACAACAGTACGTGATTTTACCGCAGGGCTCTTCGAGACTTCTCGGAAGGGATGCTCAGAGGACCAACATAGCTGTAGCTTACGCTGTAGCTGGAATAGTAAAGACAACACTCGGTCCAAAGGGAATGGACAAGATGCTTGTCAGCGAACTCGGCGACATTGTGATAACTAACGACGGGGCAACGATACTCGAGGAGATGAATGTCGAGCATCCGATCGCAAGGATAATGGTCGAGATCGCAAAGACTCAGGACAAGGAAGTCGGAGACGGAACAACTACCGCAGTGATAATGGCAGGTGAGCTTCTCAAGGCGGCAGGAAACCTAATAGAGCAAGGAATTCACCCGACCACGATAGTAAAGGGATACAAGATGGCCGCTTCGACCGCGAAGGGAATTCTAGAGGAGAATTCTGCAACGCTAACAATCAATGATGTCGACAAGCTAGAGAGGATTGCACTTATCGCAATGGCCTCAAAGAACATCGGCAGCGACGCCACAAAGAAGTATCTTGCAAAACTCGCGATACAGGCGATAAAACAGGTCGCAACAACAGAGGGGGGCAAAGTAAGAATCGACCACGACTTTGTTAAGCTAGAAAAGAAGGAGGGAGGAAGCATCGAGGACACAGAATTCATAAACGGCGTTCTTGTCGACAAGGAAATATCTCACCCTGGAATGCCAAAGATGGTGAAGAACGCGAAGATCGCAATACTTGATGTTGCTTTGGAAATAGAGAAGACCGAGACAGATGCAAGAATCGAGATAACTTCTCCTGAACAGATGCAGGCATTCCTCACGCAGGAGGAGAAGATGCTCAAGACCATGGCAGACAAGATAGTCAAGTCAGGAGCAAATGTGGTATTCATACAGAAGGGAATCGACGATGTGGCTCAGCACTACCTCTCAAAGGCTGGAATAGTAGCAGTGAGGAGAGTAAAGAAGAGCGACATGGAGAAGCTCGCAAAGGCAACAGGAGCAAGGCTCGTAACAAGCCTCGATGACCTCACAAAGGAGGATCTTGGATTCGCAGGGCAGGTTGAAGAGAAGAAGGTCGCAGGAGAACAGATGGTATTCGTAGAGAAGTGCAAGGATCCAAAGAGCGTCACAATATTCGCGCGCGGTTCAACGCCTCAGGTAGTTAACGAGGTAGAGAGATCGCTCAACGACGTTATAGGCGCACTATCAAGCGCAGTTGAAGTTGGCAGATATGTCATCGGCGGAGGAAGCATAGAAGTTGACATAGCAAACGGACTTCGCGAGTACGCAAGCACTGTAGGTGGAAAAGAGCAACTCGCAATTCAGGCTTTTGCTGACGCAATCGAGGTCGTTCCAAAGACGCTCTCAGAAAGCGCCGGAATGGATTCGATAGACACTCTTGTGCAGCTAAGGAGCAAGCACAAGGGCAAGGCAGGCAGAGTGTTCGGCGTCGACATCTACCACGACCAGATAAGCGACATGGAGAAGCTCGGAGTCATCGAGCCGCTCAAGGTAAAGCAGCAGGCAATATCAAGCGCAAGCGAGGCTGCAGAGATAATCCTTAGGATCGATGACATGATAAGCTCTAAGGGCAGAGGCGGCGGAGGAGGAATGCCGCCAGGCGGAATGCCAGGAATGGGCGGAGAGTAGAAGCAGAAACACGAATGGTTTCGATGGGACGGATAATAATCTTTATGGGCACCCCGGGCGCAGGAAAGAGCTCTGTAATCAGCGGGATATCCCATAATTTCAAGCTCATCAACATCGGCACTGAGATGCTCACAATCGCAGTAAAGGAGCACGGAATCAAGGACCGCGACGACATGCGCAAGCTCGGAGCAGAAAAAATAAAGCAGATTAGGAACAAGGTCTTTGATGGCATCAGGACGGACAAATCAAACATAATACTAGACACTCATGCCTCTGTAAGATCCGGTCCAAGGTTCGTTCCAGGCTTCACGGTAGATGAACTGCAGAGCCTAAACCAGATAGAGACTATAGTCTATGTAGATGCGAGTTCAAAGGAGATAATGGCAAGGCGGGGAAAGGACCTCACAAGAAGAAGGGACGTCGAGGATGAGACCGACCTAGAGGAACAAAGAGAGATAAACCTCTCTCTCATCGGCACCTATGCGGCAATAATTGGGATCCCGATATATATTATTAAGAACAATGATGGCCATCTTAAGCAGGCGCTTGAACAGGCAAACAAGATAGCAACCGACATCTTTGCGTGATAACATGATTGACCCAGTAATAATTGTACTTCTGATTCTCGGCGGCATAGGCTATGCGATGCTGATCATACTATTGCAGCACAAGCTCACCAACATGCGCCAAGTCTACAAACTCCAAAACACAATGAAGGAGAAGCAAAAGAACCTAACAGCGCTCACAAAGATGGAGAATGTGGCAAAGGCAGACCTGGAAGCTGCTCAGAAGGAGATAATGCAGCTAGCAAGCGAGAGCATGAAGCATCAGATGAAGCCGATGCTGATAATTTTCCCGATTTCGTTGATAGTCTTCTATTACGTATTGCCTCTTGTTCCAGGAATCGCAACACCACCATTCATACCGATAGTTCATCTTAGCTACTACCAAGGACTCTTCGTTTTGGTGGGAGCGATATTCAATGTCTTGCTGACAAGGATAATAATGAAAAGGCTGACAAAGGACGACGTGGCGCAGCCTGCTCCAGCCGCAATTCAGCAGCAATAATCCGTATAATACCCACTTCACACTCTCTCAAATGCGCTCTCACGATAGCCTTTTATATTTTCAGAATAAAATGTATTTTACTGATTTTAATCGGTGTTTAATTTGCCAAGACCAATGTATAGATCGAGCAGCTATAGGAGGCTATCAAGAGTGACTCCTTCAGGCAGAAATACGATCCACTATAAGAGAAAGAAGAACTCATTGCCGCACTGCGCGATATGCGGAGCAGAACTCAACGGAATCTCGATAAGCAAGAGTGCCAAGGGAAAGTCCCTCAAGACGAATTCACGCAAGTTCGGTGGCGTGCTTTGCAGCTCGTGCAACGCAGACGTGATAAAGCTCGCATCAAGGATTGAGAACGGAGAGATGAAGCTCAATTCCATCGGCATAAGGCAAAAGCAGTATGTCCTTCAGATGATTGCTCACTGAATTTTCTGGCATCAACATGGAATCAATAATACTATGCGGACTGCCAGCCTCGGGCAAGACAACAGTCGCGCAACTACTCGCAAAGGAGCTCAACTTCAAGATGGTTGGCGCAACCGACATCCTCAAGGAGATGGCAAAGGAAAGAGGATACAAGATGTCTGGCGCAGACTGGTGGGACACGCAGGACGGGATAAAGTTCCTTATGGAGCGAAAGAGCAATCCGGACTTTGACAAGGAGACCGACAGAAGGGTAATTCAGATAGTAAAGGAGGGCAATGTGGTCATAACAAGCTACACAGCTCCATGGATCTGTGACATAGGATTCAAGTGCTGGCTTTTGGCCTCTTTGGAGAAGAGATCGGAAAGGATGGCAAGACGTGACAGCATAGACCTCCAAGAGAGCATACAGGCCACAAAGCTAAGGGACAAGGAGAACAAGGAACTCTATAAAGAGCTCTATGGCTTTGACTTTGGCAAGGACCTAAAGCCCTTTGATCTGGTGATAAAGACCGATGATAGGACAGCAAAGCAGGTCGCAGCGATAATACTGGAGAAATACAAGATTCACGCTAAGGTTAACCGAGTGAGCGGGAAATCCCACATGCTTTAGCGGTGGGATGAGAGCGAACCGCAGATAATTAGAAGCCCCTTTACCATCAGGGCATATTGGCATTGATACCATCTTGGTTGATTGGTACGTACACGCTTCATCTGATTTGCCAGG
>JBOGSA010000003.1:0-12183 GCA_050749785.1 Candidatus Micrarchaeales archaeon
GGCATCTCAAGACCATCTCCAAAGGAGACCTTTTGGTGCAAGGTATGGCGAACAGATACGCACCTTGCAGGGAAACTCTTTATTTGAACACTCATCCCGAATGCAATCTGTTTATGAAGAATGGAGCAATAAAATATTTATATCTAGCGCATCCCCCACCGCAAGCAGTGGGGAATTCCAGCATTAAATCTTTCCGCAGCCACATTAGGTGATTCGCCAGGGTAGGGATTTGAACCCTAAAGCCCGTGAGGGCACCGGTTTGCTTGTCGCATCATCTCCGAAGATCAGCTCTTGAAAGAATTTTTCAAGACCGGCGCGTTACCAGATTCTGCCACCCTGGCATGGTATTACTTTGCTGGTTCGGTTTTATAACCATTTGTTCCCTTTTGCACGAGGGGATTCTAAACGTATATTGGCTAACGTTTATTAAACGCAGTTTTATAATCGTATTATGAAAGGGACACGAAAGCTCTGCGCAACGATGATGCCAAGCAACATAGCGCAGCTTGAGAGGATGGTGGATTACGCCACCGCAAAGAATGCGGATTTCAAGGAGCTAAGGCTTGACAGGCTCAGTCCAAGTGGCATGGAGAAGGCGCCTGAAAGGATCTCAAATCAGATGGATAAAACAGTACTTACTCTAAGGAGCCAAGAGGAAGGTGGAAAATATGCGGGAAGCGATTCTGAGATGAAGGCGATACTAAGCAAATTGGCGCAGTACAACCCAATGCTGCTTGATATAGAATACAGGTTTGCCTTTAGGAACAAAAACTTTGTAAAAAAGCTTCGGGAAAATGATGTTAGGATGATCGTATCATACCACAACTTCGAAACGACACCTTCCAGGCGTGTGCTCAGGGATTTGCTGGAGGAGATGAATAAGATTGGCGATGTGGTCAAAATTGTAACTATGGCGCAAGAGCCAATCGATAATTTCAGAATCTTTGGACTTTACGAAAGCAACCCGACAAGAAAGGACATACTTGCATTTGCGATGGGTGATTATGGTATGCTTTCACGAATACTTAGCATAACGCACTACAATGCACCTTTCGCATATTGCTCACTTGGCAAACCGATAGCACCAGGCATGATGAGCATAGAGAGGATGAAAAAAGTACTTAGTGCTACGCCGTAAGCTTTGATGCATAGATGTGCTCCCGGCGGGATTTGAACTCGGGTCTCTAGCGTGAGAAATGTTACGCAAATTTAATCTTTAGTCTTCTATTTGCGGTGTGTACGCTATCTATGAATCTCTTTTGTCTCATCTCCCATGTTTTGTCACTTATACCGCTTATAAATTCTGCTTTTAGCTTAACAAAATCCATATGGCTCCTAAAATTGCCCCTCTTTTCTTTTTCGAGGAGTATAAGATCTTTCTTTGTTAGTTTAATTTCTTTCATTGAAACCCTACGCGTGGTGGTCGTAGTCAACTATCGTCACCATCTTTGCATTATCATTTATAACGTATTTCACTACAAAGTGCCCTATGTGCCTTTCTCTTACTCCGGCATATTCGCTGTGCATCCATTTGCCCACTTCATAAGGATTTTCGGCAAGTTGATTGAAGAGCTTTACAAGCCTTTTGTATGTTAATGAATCCTTCTTGACTATCTTCCTAAGCTTCTCTCTAACGCTATCTGCGAGATGCACTTCATAGGTCATAATCGGCACCGTTATTAATTAGGTCCCCAAACATCACTTACAAGGGCCTTTACGGATTTGTATTTGTGCACCTTTCCAGTTCTCAATTCCTCTAGCCCCACATCCAATCCGCTGGCCTTTCTTTTCTTCATGGCATTGGCTATTAGAGTAATCTGAGCTTCAAGGTTTCCGAGCCTTCTTTCTATCATACTCATTTCAGTGTTTGCTTTCACCATGATTACATTTTGCATATTTAGCTATTTAAGGTTTGTTATGGGCTGAAGGATTTTTAACATGGACTTGTAATCGTAGGATTGAGTGCTCCCGCCGGGATTTGAACCCGGGTCTCTAGCGTGAGAGGCTAACGTCCTTGACCGAACTAGACGACAGGAGCATAAGGATTTATCCCTTTGCAGATATAATCTATTTGAACTCTTTATTAATCCTTTTGATGATAACATGGCACTCGCAGAGAAGTACGCACCTAACACGCTCAACCAGATAACGGGCAATGAGGACTCTGTGGATAAGCTTGTCAAGTTTGGGATGGAAGCGCACAATGGAGGATCAAGGAAGCCGATACTCATCTTCGGACCTTCTGGCACTGGGAAGACAACTGCTGCGCATGCACTTGCATATTCAAACGGCTTTGAGATATTGGAGATGAACGCGAGTGATTACCGTGATGCAGAGACGCTTGCAAACACGCTTATCCCTGCGAGCAAGTCCTTTGGGCTCTTTTCACGAAAACTTCTAATTATACTTGATGAGATAGATGAAAGATCTGACAAGTTCGATGCAGGTTCGGAGAAAGTTATTTCACAGCTTGTTAAGGAGTCACGTCATCCTATCGTCTTCATAGCAAGTGATTACTGGGACAGGAAGATCAGCTTCCTTCGCGAAAGCGTTGAAAAAATAGAGTTCAAAAGAGTCAATAGAGAGGACCTCAAAAAACTCCTTGGCATCATAGTCAGGAAAGAGGGTGCACAGATACAAGAAGAGATAGTCGACCAGATTATCGCGCGTTCCAACGGCGACATACGTGGCGCGATAAACGACCTTGAGCTGATGATCGGTGCAAGACCAGAGCTGCTGGAAAACATTGGCATGCGGGATCGCAAACTTGAGGTCTTCGGCGTTCTGGACAAGATCTTCCTTTCAAAGAACTTCGACACCGCACGTGAGGCTGCGATGAACACGGACCTTGACAGCGACATGCTGATCAACTGGGTTGATGAGAACGTCCCTAACCGCTACTCTTGGAGATCTGATATGATAACCGCATACAACAACCTTGCGAAGGCGAGCTTCTTTTTAGGCCAGGCTAGTAGGAAGAGCTACTATGGATATTTGCGATACTCAAGTGTGCTCATGTCAAGCGGCGTTTCGCTTGCGCCAAACGGCGAGGTGACATACCTTAGGAGCTATGCGTTCCCGAACAACATAAGGCAACTCAGCAAGAGCAAGGCGAGTAGGAATGCTGTGTCTGGAGCGATCGTGAAGCTGGTTTATACGCTGCACGCGCACAAGAAGGACATATTCAGCGGCTATCTGCAGATGCTCAAGTCGATGATTAAGGAGGGAACAAAAGAGGTAGGAGAGGAAGAGACAGTCAGCTTCTTTGAGAAAACTTATGGATTGGACGGAAAGGACATCGATGCCATACTAGCATCCAACTAGCTCTATCTGAAGAAATCCTGCATCTTCACGGCCAGATTCTCAAACGGGTCTGAGAATAGTGCCACTGTGCTTGTGTGGCTTATCTCAAAGTTCTGGGCAGTGCTTTTGTCAAACACTACAAAATCATTCAGGGCCATCGACCAGTTCCATGCATTTAGATTCAACGCATTGATTTTTGTCTGGTGCTTGAAGGGTTCGCCGCTGAGCTCGATTGCTCCCTTTCCTTTGCTGGCATATCCGACCATATCCATAGGCTCTATCTCAAAGAAACCAATCTTTGTGAAACTCCTGTTATCATCACTTATCCACCTTCTGTTTGCGTGCTTCTCGTTACTTAGGCGCACATCGAATTTCTTTCCTACCAGACGCTTGTCAGAAGAGTACAGAACTTGATCCGGCGGCCTTCTCAGCGGATTGAAAGCGGAAATACCGCTGTGGCGTGTGGGTTCAGCTTGCATAACAGCCGCGTGCTTTAGTATTATTGACATTGCCACATCTACAGGGTAAGTTCAAAGGCGATCGTGGGTTCCTCAATCCCGAAGCTGCTAAGCACCTCGGGATGCACCTCTCCGAAAACACCTACATCCTTGCCACTAAGAAGAATTGATGCGCACCTACCCTCTATAAAACTACTGTGCAGATTTTCCTTTATAGTGTACTTTGCGCCCATTCCTTGCAGCACTCCTTCCACTATGGCCTTTATCCGGTTGAAGTTTGCCTTTGGATCGGTGACAACAGCTGCGAGTTTTTGTTTCTCCGCTACTTGTTTTTCCATCTCAAAGGCCATATCTATCTCGAATATCTTCTGTGGCATCTTTTCATGGACAGACATGCCGATGTTCTTGAGAAGCGATGGAAGCAGCCATGTTCTCATCATTGTTAGCTGCTGCATCTTTGCATCTCTTACCTTTACATAATTGTTTCCAGATTCCTTGAGTCGCATGTTGCCGAAGTTCTGCTTCTCGTTTGTAAGATAAGAGTTCATTGTCTCGCTAAAACCCATCCCCACAAGGATTTCTGAGAGTTTGCTGTTTCGCTTAGTAGTTTCTTCGATGCCTCCAATTTGGTCTGCAAATATCGGTACAGGTTGAATGTAATCGTAGCCGTAAGCTATCGCCACATCCTCAATCACATCCTGCTCGTTTATCACGTCGAGCCGATACTCAGGAACCTTGAACCTTATGTTCTTCCCGAGAAGCGCAGCCTCGTATCCCATCTTGTTTGCAAGCGAGATAACGTTGTTGAACCCAATTATAACGCCGATCTGGCTTTCCATTTTGATTAACGGAATTTCGATTTTCGCAGATTCCATCTTCGGGAGAAGGACGCTGCTGCCCTTGTAGTTTACCTTTACCTTTGAAACGTTTGCTCCCATGTCAATGAAGATTGCTGCCAGAAGGTCTGCAGATTTTTCGACTATGAGCTTGTTTGTACCAGTTATCTCAACAAACATATTCTTTGTTGAGTTTGTGACCTTGGTTCGCTCGGAGTTTAAGATTGGGACGAATGAGATCGCGCCCTCCTGGTCCTTTACCACAGGATACAGCTTTGAATTCTTCAGGGTATGGGCGTATGCTATCCCCTTCTCGCTTTCTAATACAATCTGGCTGAACTTCATCTTCTTCTTTATGTTCAGCGCCAAGAACTGTTCGTCGCCAACTGCATCATAAACTAGCGGAGCCTTTATTCTGTCAAGATCGTGCAGACCGATTGCGATCCTCTTCCTTGCCCTTCCATAGTTTGACGTGAACTTCTCTGTGAACACAAGCAGATGTGTGAGGCTTTGCTCATCAAACTTTACACCCTTCACCACCATGCCGGAGATGAATGGCCTTATATCCTTTATCGCGCTGCCAATATTTATCTCAAGCGCGGGCTTCTCGTCCTTTATCACATATTTTGTCTTCTTGCCATTGTGCATGAAATTTCTAAGTGCCCTTGCAAACCCAACTATGTCGATAACATCTGGCCTGTTCGCAGGGAAGTCTATCTGCACCTCATCCTTGCTCAGCCCCTCAACGTCGAATCCCATCTTCTCGATATGCGATCTGAGCTTCTTATCGTCGAACTTGGTGCCCACTAGCTTGAAGAGATAATTTTTGTTGAAGGTTGCATTTACCATGTCATGTCCTCTTTGACCTTATCCACCCGATGCCGTTGTTGTATAAGTCCGATATCCTCTCGACCTGTTGGTCCTTGATGAGCAGAAGTCGTTCAACGCTCACTCCCCATGCCAATACAGTTATGTTCTTCCTTGCAATGCCGGTTATCTCCCGCCTGAGCATGCCGCATCCGGCGATCTCTATCCATTCTCCTCGTTCTTCGTAGAATGCCTGCATCTCAGCTCCGGGCTCTACGAACGGAAAGTAAGCGGGCTTGAACCTTACCTTGAGTCCAAGTTCCTTGTATATCTTTATCAGGGTGTCGAAGAGGTTTGCCATCGTTAGGTTCTCTCCAACTATGAGTCCATCGGTCTGGTAGAAGTCTGTTAGATGCTTGTAGTCAATGTTCTCATTCCTAAAGACCCTTCCGACTGAGAAGAGCTTGAGAGGCAACTTGTAATCCTTGTATTTGTTCAGATTGTAGAGTTCCTGTATTGATACAGTAGTCATCTGCGTCCTGAGAACCGGCTGCATTGCCACTTTTTCAAGCCAGTCATCATGCCATGCTGCTTCATGCTCTGATTTTACCTTGCTTACTATCTCCTTTCTATCGATTCCAAGCTCTGATGGGTTTGATACGTAAAAAGTGTCTTGCGCTTCCCTTGCTGGATGGTCCTGAGGAGTGAAAAGTGTGTCAAAGTTCCAGAATGCGGGTATCACGATCGGCCCTGATACCTCCTTGAATCCCATGTTTGTGTATGCTGTCTTCACATCATTTATCGTTCGCCTGAGCGGATGCATACGTGCAGGAATCTCGCTCTCAACGGGTACATTTACATCGTATTTCTTGAACTTCTTGCCTTTCCAGCTCCTGTTCGAAAGCATCTTCCTGTCAACAGAATCTATCTCGGCTTCATGCTTGGTCTCGGCCACAATGAGGTCTCTTCCCTTCTGGGTTATCGCCACGTTTTCAATCTCATTCCTTTTCTCTACTGTTATCAGCTTTCTTTTGAGAAGATTGTCTGTCTCTACCTTGTTCTCCTTTGCAAATGTTGGATACAGCTTTGGGTCCTCCTTCAATTTGACTAGAACATATTCCTCGCTTATTCCCTTCGAAAGTGCAAGTATTCCCTTTGCGGTGAGGACAAGCATTCCCTTGTCTATTTCTATGAGCTGCTTTGACTTCGCCCACTGAAGCCCTATTCTGGACTTGTTATCGTTTATTGTCTTGATGTCTAGCGACTTCTTCTCCAGTTTTTTGATCAGTTCGGTCTCGGGAAGGTGCGATATTGCGTATTCTTTTCCTTCATCTGTGAGTCTTACCTCTTCGCTGTCATTCTTCTTTACTAGTATTGCTCCAATTTTTGAAAGATTCTCTATTGACCAGAGCACTCCGTCCTTTGCGACTCCGCTCTTCTCGACGAGTTGATTGAGTTGAAGTGGCTTGCCGTGCTCTAAAGATTTCAGAACCGCTATTTCGTATCTATGCAAGTTTACACCTTAGAGTTGGAGACCCTGATGTAGAGGTATACCAGCACCAGCACTACCACGACCGTTATTATTATGAATAGAATGGAGCTGTAGCTCGTGTATACGTTGCTGAAGAATGATGAGACCTCCTGACCGGGTGACTGAGTTATTATGTACTGGAAAGTGAATGTTGAGAGAGGTTCTCCACTGTACCATGAGAACTCTGTTGACCCTGTGTAGTTGCCTATGAAGCTGAGCTTTGGAGAATCAGGCACAGGGTATATTGCGACTATCTGTGCACCGCGCGGCACGATTATATTGAGCTTTGCTATCTGAGGTAGGGATTGGCCGCTTGCGGTATGAACGAAGTTGAACACGCTGTTGTTGAAGCTGTACTCAAACTTCCTCGGTGCTATCGTGCTTATGGTGGTGACATTGTTCACGTAGTAGCTAAGTGTAAGCTGTGCACTTGCATTGAAGAGCGCGTAGTTGAGAGGACCTGGGAGGAAGGTGAAGCCGTAGACACTTGACTTTGGATTGAGTATGTGTTCAACGAGCAGGTTCGTGTTCAGCGCCTTCTGCCAATTCGACAGAGTGAAGTTGATTGCCTGGCGATCCTGCTGGTATTGTGCTATTGATGAGTTGCTGACATAAAGATTGAGTGCTTCTACAACGTGAGCACTGCCGTTTGTGTTGAGAACTATTGTTGTATTGAGATATGTCACATTCAGGTATGCATTGACGCTCAGCATGGCAAACGACATGAGCAACAGTATGGGAATAGCTATCTTGATCATTCTAACCACGATAGTATTATTCCCAAACTACTCTTTTTAAGGGTATTGTTGCTAGCAAATTAGAAGAAGTCAGTACTGCTGTTGAAAAAGGAAGCGATAAGCCTATTGTCTATCGGCTCGTCCTTTCTTATCAGGTACAACCCTTTGTCAAGATCCAGTATGTAACTATAGAGATTGCTACCTGCGTGCTCACGGTTTCGCAGTAACTCTACGAACCCTTCCATTAATTGTATGTAGTCTACAGCATTGTCTGCGACCACCCATCCGCCAACCTTCAACTTTGGAAGTATCATTCTGAGGTAGTTGGAATAGTTAACCTTATCTGCGTCTAGGAACACAAAGTCTATCTGCTCATCCCAACCTCTGAGTATCTGTCTTATCTCCCCCTTAATCTGAACGATGTTGTTCACACCTGCCTCTTCGAAATTCTTATGTGCCATCTCGATTTTTGTGGGTGAGAGGTCTACAGTATAAAGTGTGCCGCCATTTTGCTTTGCCCCCATTGCGAGCCATATTCCCGAATAGCCGCCAGAGGTTCCTAGTTCGAGAATGTTTCTTGATTGTGTTTCTTTTACCAACCAATTCAGGAATATTCCAGTCCTTCTTGGTATCTGCCAAAGACGCATTACGCCGTCTGGAAGCCAAATCTTCTGGTCATCAGCAATCAGATTTTCCTGTTTTATTGCCCAAGAATCGCTTAACGCTTCAAGTCTAGATAGAACGTGTTCCGTATTTGCTGGGAGCTGCACGGAATGAAGTTTTGTGAGCTCGTCCACAGACACTTGTGGAGGTATGACCAAACCTTCCGGATATATCTTCCAGTGTGGTTCCTCACTCTTGTCCGGGCCTTGCATCTTTCTTACTAGCTCAAACACGCTCCTTTTTACAACAGCTTTGTCTCGCTGACGCTCACTTGGTATTATTAGTCCCCCCACCAAATCCCCAATAATGGATTTCTTTCTTCTGATATATAACCATTCCTCGAGACTGAAACATAGCTTTAAAAACCTTTGTTAGAGGAGCAAATAGTTTAATAAACAGCTTTCGATATGATGTTGGGTTCATGGCAAACAAGATAAAACTGGTGTTCAATGAGCTCTTCATAGGGATGATCCTCTTAGTGGTTGTGCCGACTGCGTTGTTGGGGGTTGTGGCTTCTGGCGACATCATAATTGCGAGTGTATTGGCGGGAGGAATTCTGATTACGCTGCTACAGATAGCTCCAAATGTGCTGAATAACTACGCCGATTGGGAGATAGACGAGAAGAACAGGAAACGGGCGGATATGCACAAAGTAATTAAAAGGGGTGCGCTGCCGGTCATGGCTCTGGTGCTGCTTGTTCTAACCATACCCTTCTTTGTATACGGCAATCTTTACCTGAAAATAACTATGGTAATAGCGTATTTCCTAATCTTGAATTACAATTTCCTGATTAAGGCAAAGGACATACTGTTTTTGAACTATGCGTTCATCGCCCTAGGGTACGGCCCCGTAGCCTTTGCAATCGGATTTTTTGTATCTTCGGCAAATCTGGCCACATTTGAGCAGTTTCTCTGGGTGCCCGCATTCATCTTCCTCGTCAATATGGGATTCGTGATCATAAAGGACTATGGGGATATCGAAGGGGATAAGGCGCTGGGAAAGATAACGCTGCCTATCGCTGTCGGAAAGCGCCTTGCTATCTTCTACCAAGCCATACTCATAACTGCGGTCTTTGCGGTGATGATTTATCTTGGGCTAACGAGCATCAGGTGGCCCCTTTCCGTTTTGCTGGTAGTGCCGTATCTGATTGCAGCTTACGCCATCAAAATGATCTCGGCCCCAAAGAATAGAAATGCGTATTCAACGGCGAGCAATCTCATCAGGCTCAATGCGCTTATCGTGATGCTGATATTGTTTTCGTACTTCGCCTGAACTATTTTTTGAGCTGCATCGCAGCCAATTCATTCGCCTCAAATTGTGCGGCTGGCTTGAAGAGGAACTTGCATTTTACCGCTCCCAGCGCCTCGCACTCGATTTCTATTGCGTCAAGATCACCCTTAAATGCCATAGATACAGCGCCTGCGATGAAACCTCGCACAATGTGGTCGACTGGTGTCTTAGCTTTGCCTTTTAGCCCCTCAACCATGGGCGAATTTATCATCGTTATTGTGCCTGTCATTTTGTCCTTGTCGAGCGACTCTAGTGATAGCATACCCCAGCCGGCAAACGTCGCGGTGTCAAAGAGCCACTTTATGTAGTCATTGACGCTGAACTTGTAGGACCTGATGTCTTTTGCCATTATGTCCTTGAAACTGTTTTTGGCGGATTCGTAGAGATGAGATATCTCATTCGGATTGTCATCAGCAGCCTGCGTGAGGTCGTAGAAAAAGGTGGCAGGGGCCATCACGACCCTGTTGTTATAGAGCGAGATACTGCCGTCCTTGAAGGTTATAAGCCTGGCCATCATTAATTTGTCCAATAGGCCCATATCAACACACAATTAACTATAAATTAACTACAGCTGCTCCGCAGGTTTTATGAATATGCCTTTTTTGCTGATCTCAAGATCGTGTATATACTGGCTGTGGTCCGTGTCCCTCATCTTAAGGACCGACATTGTCCTCACGCGCTTTGCCCCCAGAAGTTCGTTGTGCATCTGTATGATGCCATCGCACTCGTACTCGCTGACCCCATCCACCGTGAGCTGCTGCTTGCTTAGGTCTGCGTAGGTTATCACGATGTTTGATGTTCCTAGGTTCCTGAGCTCCGCAAGGATCAGGAAAATCATCCTCTTCTCAGAATTGCCCGTATAGAAGACCCTCTCACTGCCATCTTTTATTGCAGACCCCGTATCACCTATATTTCCAACTGAAACGCTTGCAGCTGTTGTTCCTGCGTATCCAAGTGGTATTGAGAACAAATCAAGATTTATCGCAAATGTGGCAAGGCTGTCGAACACTACCCTCTTTGCTCCTATTTCCTTTACTACCTTCTCAATCATCTCGAAAAGGTTGAACTTCATCTTGTTGAGCGGCACTTGAAGGAAGAAAATCTTGCCCTGCTTCTCTAGGCTATCTATGTCCCAGCCGAATATCTTTGCCTGTTCCCTTATCATAGGAAGCGATGAGTCAACTGAAATGTATACTCCATTCTCCCCGTTTAGTGCACCTTTATACAGGTACTCAAGTGCGAAGATCGACTTACCGGTTCCTGGTGCTCCAGTTATGAGTATGTTGGAACCCTTAGGCAGGCCTCCTTCTACTAGATTGTCGAATCCCTCTATTCCTGTTGCAACCCTATCCATATTCCCAACTCATCTAACATAAACCTTATCTGTATTTAGTTTTGTTGCTGACATTCCCGTCGGACATATGGTGCAAAGCATACGCTCTGGTTCCATATATCCGTCGTCAACCCCTCCCCTGCTCCCTGATAATGATTGTGCCGAGCCTGATATATAAGCCTACTCCCGAGCTTCGCAGCTTTGCACTAAAAGTCAGTCCTGCACAAAAAGTCTGATTTCTGCATAAAAAGTCAATAATTTTAGTTCTGTTAGCACATAGCTATCCCCATAACTGCGTTCCACAGTGCTTTGATATTCCATATTAACTCACCTCTGTGGTGAGTTATGGGGAATGGAGCTACTACCTCAATGAGTATTATTTTGTTGAATTTTCACATATTGAATTATGGGAATACGTCAAGATAGTTTTTGATAGCAGACCTCCTGACTTTATCTTTCATACCTAAGTAAATGGTTTTGTCTAAAATTGCCTTATGGCATTCATCAATTTCTTCGTCTCTTGATTTCAGAAGCCATAGTCTTTTTTCTATTTTCCATTCCTCTTCAGTAGTAGATGCATAAACTGGATTCAAAATAACCCATTGTTCATAAGGATAACTTCTAAGTGCGTCGGGATTATAACGAGCTCCCTTCCTTATAGTTGAAGAAAAACCGAAAAGTCCCAAACGACCATCTACTGGTTCAACAAATCCATCTACACCTAACGCTATTGATATGAGTCCCAATGTATCTGTATTCATCAGAAGCAAGAGTCTTTTTGTTGCTTTAGCATAATCTGCCAGTCCCATAACAAAATATCTGTAGTTCGCCTTTACTATATCAGTTTCACTTTCAAGATTACTATCAAGTATCTTGAGTGTTACGAGTCTAATATCTCCGAGTTCAACCTCTGTTGCCTCGTCTCTTAATTTTTTTAAGATTGTATCCAATTTCGTTCTATTGAGAAAGATATTTTTGTGCACATTTATGGATATTGTACTTGGTTTGTCCAAGTTCGTGGTAGAATATACTGCCGTAGCTCTCACCACTTTATACCAAATATCTACCATATAGTCTGGATCTGTTCCCGTCAATAAAGGTGTAGCTGACATGATTATGTCTGCTTTCCCATCAGCCTGAGCATTTGAATTGTCCTTAATTAGACCCATCAGTTGAGTTTCATTTTCTGATAGACGCTTCCATAATTTTGCATGAGTCTTGGTA
>JBOGSA010000004.1:0-25783 GCA_050749785.1 Candidatus Micrarchaeales archaeon
GAAATAACGCCGCAATTTCTTCCTGTAGAATCCTTTCGTCTTCTCCAAAGAGACTCGGTATTTCAATGGGATTATCGACTTTGCACCGATGTCTTCTCTTGCATACTTATGATTCGACTCTGAGTCAAATCCTTTATCTGCAGTTGCATCGCCAATCTTTGTTTCTTTCCTGGTCTTCTTCAGTATTGGTTTGAATCTCTTTGAGTCATGGACATAAGACCTCCAACTTTCTGAAGTTATTATTGCCTGTTTCTTTGTATCCACAGACAGGAAATGTTTCATATACCGTTTGCGGCGATACGGTCTCTTTACACGGTGTTCATAATGCTGCGATGCATGGTTCAATTTGTACCCACTTGCATCTATCCCTACATCTGCAATTTCGATATCGAACAATTCTACAGTCTTACCAAGAAGGAAATCCCAAATGTAGGAAGGTATGCGTTGGAAGAACTTTTGTAGAGTTGTGAAATGGGGAATATCATCGAAGAAATCGAAGTATTCCGCTAATTCAATTAATAGATCTGCAACGTCTCTGTAGGTCTTGTTTTCGTACCTCATTAAAAGTATCGCCACCGCATGTTGATACTGAGTGTATGTTCTCTTCGAGAACTTGTCAGAATACGGTCGAATTACCCTCTTCACTAAGGTAAAAGAGGAATCGAGAAACCTCTTATACCTAGATTCTCTATTGCGTCTCATGTTTGTCGTCTCAAACAACAAACACTGGCAGAGGGTTTATACCTTCTGCCATTAGTAGATTAGAGGATTTCTACAGAGCCTAGATTTCCTCTGTTGTGCAACGGACTAACGTTATTTATAGGTTTCAGGATATGTATTCGTAGGGATTTGGTTGCCTAACATCAAGACGGTTCTATTTATCGGTTTTGTCACAGCCTCACTAGCCATAATGATTGTAACTGCAAACACGCCGCTTCCGCCATTGGCCAAGATTATCTTTCTTGTGATTGCGCTGCTGCTTGATGTATTGGGAATGTCGACTCGATTCTACAGCTATCTGATAATACCATTCTCAAGAATGAAGAATAAAACTGTGGTCTTGAGCACTGAGGAGCCTTTCTACGTATCCCCATCGGGCGGGGCGATAATCACAAGGGATGGGGGAGATGTTTATGCTACAGCCTTCATAAAGATACCGATATACAAATCTGCGACAGAGATGAATGATGAGGAGAAAATAGACTTTGCGAGGCTTTTCAGCAGGCTTGTGAGCCTGAGCAGAACGCCGTATCGAGTAACAACGCAGATGTACCTGATAAACAAGGATGATTACATAGGCAGGGTGCGAGACAAGCTCAATGAGGTCGAGGAGAAATACCAGAACATCAGCTCTGACAAAAGCACGCCACCTGAAATGATAGAGAGACTTAAGGGGGAGGTTACGATGTGGCACAATCTTCTTGAGAGCATAGGCAGAATACAATCGCACGCGCTGCTCAACTATGCAACAGTGACAGCGATGGGGAGCACTGAAGAAGAAGCAGGCTCTCTAGTTAACCAGCAGGCCGATGAACTCTCTGCAGGAATAGGCGCAGTGCTTGGAATAACACCAACCCTTATGACCACGGAGGAGATTTTGCTTGTTACCCAAGCAGAGCACACCATACCTTTCTCAACCGTCAGCGAGGAGATAAGGCAAAAGACAGTGTCAGAGGGATTGTGATGGATGAGGAAACCATAGTGTACATGGGATTCACAGGGATAGTGGCACTGATGGGAATCTTCTTCGCTGGAGCGTACGGGGACCTCTCGATAGTTGCAATAGTCCTCTGCATCGTTGCGCTTGTGATTATAGTTGTGATCAACTATGCCGATTTCGTGCTCTTCCCGGTTGTGACGACAATACTGGGAATAAGGATAATCCCTGCAAAGAACTACATAATTCCAAAGAACCAGAACTGCATAGTGAAAAATGTGAGCGGACTCTACTATGCTACCGGGTATCTTACCGCAAACATCTACAACTACGTATTTGCGGCAGAACGTTTGGATGCAGAAGAGGAGATGAAGCTTGCAAGCGCGCCGGACAAATGGGAGAGGATAGTAATGAATGTCAAGTTCCCTTTCAAGTTCCACCTGATAACCTACACAAACGAGATACAAGCTTACAGAGAGGATCTTGAGGGAAAGAGAGGCTTTTTGGAATACCAGATGTCTAAGGAGATGCAGGCATCTAGCCCGAGCCAGCTCTCAATCGATGATTTCCAGAGGAGGATAAATGTGATACAATCAAGAATAGAGAGGCTCTCATCAGGCGAAAGGCCGGTTGGCAGCGTGATGTATATCGAGACGATTGCGGTAGGAGTTAGTGAGAAGGCTGCGATGGATGCGCTAACAGGGCAGATCAACCAGCTGCAGACGGTGTTCAACTCCATGGACCTTAGCATAACGCGAGTGGTCGGAAGAGAGCTAAACATCCTTTTCAAGTTCGGCCACTTCATACCGACAACTCCCGGAGAGCTGGAAGGTCTGTTCAACGTGCAGAAGTGAAGTGTTTTTAATCTGTATTGATAGGGTTATGTCATGACATTGATAAGGGCGCAAAATCTGATGAGCAATGAGCTCGCAAAGCGAGTCTTCCGGTAGGGATATTTTCATATCGGGGATAGAAGCCATCTGAGAATCGATTGTATTTTGACTTCTGCATCTGAATGCCTTATTACGTCATCGTAATCCCATGAGATTACCAGAAGATCTTTGCAGTGGAGCTCTTTTGATGCCTTGGCAAGGGATCCGAGTTCCCTGTTTTCAATTCCCTTTTTGTCAGAAGCGTATGTCACCTGTATAAGCTGGATTACCTTACGCGCCTTCTTAACTACGAAATCAACCTCGTTCTGCGAGTGATCCTTCCAGTAGTATATCTCAGTGCTATTGTGCAGATAGCCTCGGCGCCGCAGCAGCTCTATTGCTACAAGGTTTTCCATCATTCTGCCTCTGTCCTCTGAACTCCTGAAGGCAATCGCATTTATCATCCCTGTGTCTATGCAGTATATTTTCTTGGGCGCCATGCTCTGCTCCTTCAATTTATAGGAAAATCTTTCTAAGGTGAAGATCAGATAGGCATTTCTTATGTACTGAATCCAATTGGCTACTGTGTGGTTTCCCTTAATCCCAAATATGTTGCTGAGTTTGTTATAGCTGATTTCTGAAGAATAGTTTGATATTAGGTATTTTGATAGTTCGCGCAGCTTTGCACTATATTTGACATGATTTTTGGCAAGGATGTCGCGTTCTATAATGTCCTTATATAAATCCAACAGCAACTGCCTTCCAAGTTTTACGCTTAATGGGAATCCCCCTTCCCTGACATATTTATTCAACAAATTGTACATCTGCGCCCTCCTCTCAGTCAACGTTATATCGGTATTTTGGAATTTCTTATTTGTGTAGAGAAGATATTCCCTAAAACTAAATGGAAAAAGCTCATAATCAATGTGCCTCCCGGTAAGAAATGTCGCTAGGTCTTTGCTCATCAGTCTCGCATTGCTCCCGGTTATTATTATTTTATGGGCCGGAGAGAGCCTTGTTATGAATCTTTCCCATCCGTCTATGTTCTGTATCTCATCAAATATCAGCAAATCGGTTCTGCCTTTTAGGGAGTACACAGCCTCAAGGACTCTGTTTAGTTCGCTGCCATCTACATTCAATCTTTCATCTTCAAAGTTAACATAACCAAATTTCTTGCCGGTGCAGAGTTGGAATGCAAAAATTGACTTACCTGCCCGCCTTGGTCCTGCAATAATATTGACGACACCTTTAGCAGGCTGGTTCTTAGGAAGCTGCAATTCACGCTCTACTATATTGCCTTCATTGAATTCTCTGCGCATATCTTCCTCGCGATCGGCTATGGCGGACTTCAATTCTTCTATAGATGCCATAGTATTTATTAGAGCAAGGAATTATTAAATCTTTGCTTTTAGAGAGCAAATATTTGAAAGTCGGACAATGGTGATTACTCTCACTGGTAATGGGGACGTGTGTAAAATACTCTCAACCCTTATATACTTTATTTTATTACTTCTATCATGACATTGATAAGGGCGCAAAATCTGATGAGCAATGAGCTCGCAAAGAGAGTGTTCATCAGCAGGCCGCCAGAGCCGCCCCATGAATACCTCTTCAATGATCCAACCAATTCAATCTTCATAGGTATAACAAAGGTGTTCGAGGCGCCATTCTCATGGAGCTTTCAAAACCTAACGAATCCGCACCTTGCTGTTGTGGGAATAACAGGAGCTGGTAAGAGCTTCTTTGTAAAGACATTCCTGATCAGGGCAAGCTACGTCTGGAATACGAATGCAATAATAATCGATTGGGCAGGAGAGTACAAGGCATGGGTCAAGCAGAGCGGCGGCACAGTGATATCGCTTGCCAAGGGCGACTACATTAACATAATGGACCTTTCGGGAATGAAGCCGCTAGACAGGTCAAAGCAGATCATCAGCTCACTTGAGATACTAACCGACATCGGGCAATATCCTGAGCAGAAGAGGCTGACAGAGGAAGCAATAGAACAGTCTTATGTCAACCTTGGATTCAACCTTGCAAGCGTTCCTGATCCAAAGAAGGATGCACCGACTCTAAAGAACGTAATCACACTTCTTGAAGAAAAGCTGCAGGAAGGAACATACGAATATCCTGCGGAGCTCGAAAACACAATATACAGACTAAGACAGTTCGCAAGGGAAGGGGAGGATTACTTTGCAAGGAAGAGCACTCTTGACCTCGGCAAGCTCGTCTCGTCTGGACTTGTGGATTTGGACATATCGGGATTGCCTGATGAGAGTTTCAGGGCGCTCGCAGCTCTTTTCATACTCCAATCGCTCAAGGAGAAGATGAGGATGGAGGGATGGAGCTCGTCAAAGGGACTGCGTGCGATTGTGGTTCTTGATGAGGCGTGGAAGGTTGCAAGCGACGACAGGAGCGATGCAGTCATGATAGTTCGAGAGGGAAGGAAGTATCAGTTCGGGCTTATCGTTGCTTCACAAAATCCAACGGATATCAACGAGGCGATATTCTCAAACGTAGGGACGACGATAATGCTCAGGGTGAAGTTCGAAAGGTTCATGAATTACCTTCAGGGCTCGCTAAACTTCTCGAATTTCATAAGGAAGGAGATAAGCAAGTTCGGAGTAGGTCAAGCCGCAGTCGACATGTCATTCCAGACCTCGGTGCAGTTCCCGGAGATCTTCGTGATAGACAAGGTTGTCGGAGAAATTCCGCTAGATGTATACACAATATCTACCGGCGACATCCTCAATCAGGAGGAGCTGGAGAACTCGGAGATACAGAAGGAGTATTACTTTGAGAAGATAGACCTAAGGAACAAGCTGATCGAAAGCAATATCGGAATGGAAGTGATAGATAATATATTCAAGAGATTGGACGAGAAGAACAGGCAGCTAGACATACGCGGCTTTGTCCAGGTGCTAAACGAGTTCAAAGTGGACAAGCAGAGCTCGATACTCCTGCTAAGGAGCATAGGCCTGCAGGACATGATAATAACACGTGCGTTCACATACATGGAATAGGCGATATATTGGGTGCGACATTCGTTGTAAACAGGCTTGATTTAAAGAAGATGCTCTCTATGCTCAAGGTGAATGAGAAGAGCATAGACGAACTAGAGGCAAACCTAAACAGGATGCACAGGCATGTCAACGCGGTTGCGTTCGCCGGAATGCTCCAGAAGGTGGGCCTTAAGCAAAACGACATAACCAATGTGTTCAGGCGAATGGGAATAGATGACATAAGCATAACCGAGATATTCAATGCGCTTGATGAGGAGAAGATAAACGAGACGTTTGGCAAGATAGTGGTTCTTAGCGTTGAATGAGGTTTTTTATTGAGGAAAAATGTTTGCATATGCTGCGGAAATGAGGTAAACGGGCTTGAGGTCACAGAGGACTATGTGATAAAGGGAATAAAGCTTGTGAAATCCAAGCTGAACATGAAGCTCCGAAACAACAGGCTTGTGTGGTGCAAGGAGTGCTATCCAAAGCACGTTCACGCATCCAAGGGAGAGATTGTTGACGCCAAATACGCTGGCGAACCGGTAGTCACAATAAAAACACTCGGCCTGAAGGCTATTGAGTGTAGGGGCTATGAGCAGAGAAGGAAAAACTACGAGACTAGACAGATGACCTACGTGGGCATTGGGGTCATATTCGCAGCACTTGGGCTAATCATATCGCCAAGTTTGCAGGGTGTTTTAGTATCGGTGATACTGATATTGTTTCTATACCTGCTTTCATTGCTCAACTACACCCCGAAGATCGCATCAAAATGAGGATTTCTGGGCTCAGGTATTAATAAATAGGTAGCATATGCTATTATCTAGAGAGTGATTAGGTTGCCTGACGAGGAGATTGTGCCAAGAGTTGAGGAGATTGATTTCCCTGGCAAACTGACGGGCACCCTCGAACAGGTGCGCGAGAAGCTCTCTGCGATCCCTTTCTTTTCGGTGAAACTAACATCAGACGGACTTAGCGTAGCAAAAGTGGAGAGCAGGAACATAAAGAAGAAGCCGTTTCTCTTCTATTTGATAAACATCAAGAGCGATTCAATACAGACCATCTATTCAATCGCGCCAGACACAAGCGAGAAGATGCGCAGGCTTTACGTGATAAAGAGCCTTGCCGCTGTTCTCTCGATGGTCAATGATTCTTACATCATCGACAATGTGAAGTTCCTGCAGTACATCGACTCTTCTATAGAGGATGTGCTAAACAGCCTATCGCAAAGCTACAGCACACTTTTCAACAAGTACGATTCTCTATTGTCGGAATACCGTGAGATAAAGAGACTCAACATAGAGCTCAGCGCGGCTAACAGGAACCTTACGATACAGACCACGCAGCTAGATGAGGAGAACAAGCAGCTCAATGCGCAGCTAAAGGCACTGCAGACATATTCTGACGAGTCGCTCATGTCGATGGTTCAGGATTGGATAGTGACCCACAACAACTCCATAGAGATAACCGAATTCGCGCAGAACTACAAGATAGCTGCTCCAAGGATAGAACAGATACTAGACAAAATGGTCTCGCTCGGCTATATCGAGCTGAAGAGTTGATGACTTGAAGTACCTAGCTACGGTGAACAAGGCTTTTCATTACGTGAAGGTGTACAATGTGGTCAAGAAAGTGAACCGCAACACGAATGTCATATCTGATTTCATGGAGAAATTAGTTGACAAGTACATACTGAAAAGGAAGGAGACGGAGATATAGCGGCTGAGCCCATGGCAAAACTACAAATACCCAAGCCGACAGCCAGAAAACTTGCGATTGTAGCCGTGCCGATAGTTGTCATAGCGCTGATAGTGCTTGGCATCGTCTTTTACACGCAGAGCGTTCTTGCCGCAGCAACTAGCGGTGCGCCAATCCAAGCTGCGGGGGCATTGCAACTAAGCGCCTCTGTATTGCAGAGCGGAACTGCCACATACAACAACGCACAACAGATAGTGCCTTACGTAGTGGCGAATGTGAGCTTCAAGAATGCAACAGGTTTCCAGCTGCTTTTCAATGTGTACGCGAAGAATCCTCTTCCAAATATTTACTACCTAAACACAACTGATTATTGTTATCAATGCTACAGCGACGGCGCGCTCTTTGCCAACCTCAGCGCTTATTTGAAGAGGTATGGAGTGTTATATTTCAGCACACTCACTTACATCAATCCTTCAAGGCTTGCAAGCCTTCCGAAGGACTCAATAATTGTGGTGCCTTCAGGCCTCATTCCAGTATATCTTGTTCCTGGCTCAGCTTTCCAACTAAATGGGACAGCAGACCTACTTACACTCATGAACAACAACGATACGATAATATATTTGGGAGAGAACTTCAGCAGAAGCTCAGGGCCTTCGGGCGTAATCTTCTCCACATCTGCTTCCGCTCTGAAATCTCTTTCCAATGCTGGTCTTGGAACAGGGCCTTTTTCCGAGACAAACATAGTCAATTACGGATTCTACTTCAACAAACCTACATTCGGATTCACCGAGGGACCGTATGCTGGCTTTGCGCAGGCTGCAGATTCCGGGAACGGAACTGTGGTCACTTTCTCAAACACGCAGGCACTCGGATGGAAAAATAACAGCGCTGTTGCGCAGGACATAGCAAGAGTTATCTCATCCCACTTCTGGATAGGGATACTTGCTAGCGGTTCTTACTCCAATAGCTATTCATACGGAAGCGGGACTCTGGGTGTACCTGCATTTTCTTCACTCATAAACGACACACAGAATGTGGGCAAGATAATAAACTCGTCATATCCGTTGGTGACTGCGATACTTACAAATTCGAGCAGCTTTTTGGAGAAGCAAATACCTGTAAAGATCCCTTACATATCAAATGGGAGCATTGGGATCCAGCCATATGTCGGCCAGACGCAGAAAGTGCAAATCAGTGTATCGCTAAACACCAATTCACAGCAGCCGCAGCTTGTGGTTCCCCACATAGACTTATACACAAAGAACATGAGTTACGTGAGCACGATATCGCTCCAATTCTTCAACACCACCTCTAACACCAATGTCTTCTATTACCATTCGTTCACTTTGCCAAGCGGAACCTACATCGCAGTTCTGAGGAATTTCTTCGATCACAACTACTCTAGGGCGATAATCAATGTGACGGGAGTAACTCTCACTCCGCAGAGCCTTAATTTCAAGAATGGCACCTTCAGTTTTACTGCTAGCAGCAACAACGTAGCGGTATCGAACGCAAGCTATTCAATTGACCTTAACGGCGCATACGGCGTGAGCGGAGAGGCAAATGGAGGAGTGATAACTTATTCGCTGCCCAAGGACACAGTGATAGGATATGGAACCGAGAACTTCAACCTCTACATGTTCGGAAGCAAGTACACATACACCACATCAAACGTCCAGCAAGTGCTCAACATACCGACGATATACATAGAGCTCGGAATAGTCATAGTAGCGATCCTCATACTCAACCTAATTGTCAAGCCGCAGAACAGGGACGAATACTACGTAGACGTTCCGGAGTTCCAGCAGGCAAAGAAGGTGAATGTCAAGGTGAACAAGAGCGAGGTGCTCAACGTTTTTGACAAGGTAAACTTCCTCTACCACTGGAAGTACATGCCGCTTACACTTGATGAGATAAAGAGCGGCATAGGCAACAACATAAGGTACAACAACATCCCGGTGTCGATAACAGTGCAGAACGTGGCGCTGATAATGAGCAAGCTTGAGATGTATGGGGATGTGGTTTCATCAGGAGGCTACTATGCGCCAAAGAGATGGATGAATGAATCGGGATTTGATGTGGAGTATCTGTCGGTCTTCAGGAGGATGCGCGACTATTCCGTCGGCCACGCAATCTTGTTCACAGATGTCGGCGCAAGCGAAGCTGCTGATATAACACTTAGCAAGAGCGGGGCGCAGACGCACATTGTGATATACTCAAGCATAAGCGGGATGAGAAACATCGAGGTGATGCCGAACTTCAAAACGTATGTGGTGTTTGCCGATGAGGAGAAGATGCTCGAATTCTCAGAGAAGCTTTACAAGTCCTACGGGAATCAAGCGGAGATGCTCAAAATAGGAATATCTTACGGATACATAAGGCTGGTCGATGCAAGCAACCTTGACCAGATCGTGTTCTGATTATTTCGCTTCTTCCTTGAGCTGCTCAGCCTCTTCTTCAAAGAGCTTCTTGTACCTTTTTTCTATGAGTGACTTTAGCGACTCCTCTATTGTCTCGCTCTTAGCCCCGGTTAGTTCGCCCAGATCGCTTGATAGCTGGCTGACATATCTCATTATCGTCTTGTACTTTGTCTCCTGGGTGGTCCTCTGCTTAACTCCGCTTAGGTATCGCTGCAGGATCCTGAGCGCGTCCATGACCGATAGTCTTACTTCCTCGATTATCTCATCCTCCTGCGCAACAGATTGCTTCCCGACTCCCGCGTACGGGATGTAGACTGATGAAACGCTCACAAGTATGCTTATCGGGCTGTTCTCAAAATCATCTATGTTGTATCTCTTCCACTGCAACCCGCGCACAGCCTCTGTTATCGCGCATGTTGCCCCATCGAAGAGAAGCGGCACCTTGTTTGCAAACCTAAGTATGCTGCCGCTCGATCCGCTCTCTGTCACCTTCCCGGAGTTGCCGCCGTAGGACACACCGACTTCTACAACGAATGGGATTCCGCCCCTGAAAGCCTTGGGTTTCCTCTCCACCACTGCCATGAAGTCAGGGTTGAGTATGTTCTTTATCGCGGCTTCGACCTGTTTCTCGCCGATAGTTGAAAGCGAGTCCATGTCTGGGGCTATCCACTTGATCTTCTTGAAAGTTGCAATGAGTTTCTCGGCCTCGTCCCATGTGAGCTCCCTTGGATCCTTGTCCATTGGAATATCTGGGGCAAGCTCCTTGATCTCTGCCACCTTGTTCTGGGTCAGCCTGGAGAATGTGTCGACCAGAAATGATGAGAGTTTTCTTGATTCAGTCTTGTGCGCAAAGTCAAGCAGGTCGCTTGATTCAAGCCCTAGCGGGTGCGGCTGTATCTGCTTTGGCCTTTTCGGCATCTCATTTACCGATCGTGGAAACTTGAGATCAGCACCATCAGGGGCAAAAAGCGTTATGCTTATGTGTGGATTTGCAAGAGCAGTCCTCTTTAGGTACTCTGCAACGCCGTGGTCTCCGTTCTCGTACTTGACTCCTCCAAATTCGGCCTCTATCATCAGCCCTTTGAATGAATCTTTTTCAAGATCAACGATGTTCTCCATCACCGGCTTGTTGTCCTTTATGCTTATTCCAAGATCGCACTCATACACTTCCTTTCCTGTTCCCGACTTGACGTGTATGTGCTTTCCCGTTGTTATCTGAGAAAAAAGAGTGCAGCCTGCAGCTCCGATTCCCTGCTGGCCCCTCTGTTGCATATACCTATGAAACTTTGTTCCGGACAAAACGTTGGCAAGCGCCTTTCCGACCAGCTTCTTTGGTATCCCGGGTCCATTATCTGTTACCTTGACTGTGCATCTCTCTTCACCGGTGCTCTTTATCTCGATCTTCACCTGTGGCAATACGCCTGCCTCCTCGCAGGCGTCAAGGGTGTTTGTAACATACTCATGCACAACTGTGGTAAGCGATCTCACCTTGCCTGCGAATCCGAGCATCTGCCTGTTCTTCCTGAAGAATTCGGATATGGAGTGCTCCTTGAACTCCTTGAATATCTCCTCTGCCCCTACCCTTTTATCTGCCATGCCCTCTACCTTATGCCTCGCCTTGCTTTCTCCATTACCCTGTACGCCTTTTTATGCGTTCCCCCTTCCAGGAGTATATTTATCGCAACGTTCGCCACCTTTATCTGTTCGATAGTGCCTATGAGGCTCACTGTATTCTCGTATATGCAAAGCTTTGCCCCGCTGACTGCCTCTATGTACTCCTTAGTCTTGCCGTTCTCGCCAATTATCCTTCCCTTGACACGCATGAGCTGGTCCTTGTTCCTAAACATCTCCTTGAGATTGATCGGAGTGAAGAAATATTCCTCAGAGAGAAGCGTATAAGCCTGGTTCATATCGAACCCGCGACCGAAGGCAGAGATTATGTTCTTGGCGTTGTACTCGTCGTAGGCATCGCCCTCGATCACCACCTGGTTCTCGTCCTCGATGTGGATCTTGCAATTGAGCCTTTTCGATATCGACTCTAGGGTCTTCTTGTCGAGAAGCTTCACGCGCTTTATTGGAATCAGAACCTGCTGCACACTAATCATCTTACTTATACTTTGATTAGAGAAACTTATTTAGTAGGAACAGATTAAGTTTCCCGCTTTTGGCCCTTGGTCCATGACTCTCAATTAAATGGATTTTTTCTCTGTATCATTCGCTTCATGCTTGGATGTATCTATTCGTCTAATCAGATCAGAGCGATATATGTCCAATAATGTATTTTCCGACCACTTTTCTAATCCTTTCTCAAGAAGCTTTACTGCCTCTTCGTATTTCCCAGACCCCTCTAACCTTATTGCTTTTTTTAGACATTCAGAGGGGCTCTTTAGGTCATCAGTATTTTTTTGAGGCTTAGATTTGAAACTATCAGATTCGTGTGCACATATCATGTTATCGCAATGTAATGCTACTTTATTTTAAATGTATTTATGTTTTTGGGCCTGCAAGAAGGTTACTCTTATCGTTCGCTGAGGAGAGTGCTTGTTCTATTCTCAAATAAACCATATTCTTATTGGGTCGTTTCTGATATATACGGATTTGAAGAGTATAGCCAACTGTCAAACAAGAATCATGCAACAATCTTATCGGAAGAATCATGAACAGCAAAACTTCCAGTAAAATGCATTTGTCGTCGTATTTGTGTGTGGATTATGCGTTTGCATTCAAAAGCACGCTGCTATACAAGGCCCTAAATGGCGATACCTTTAAATATCTTAATGTTCACAAGCATTCAATTATGTGATTCCTTCGTGATTGTTTCACGAAGATAGGGTGCAGGAATCACGACTTCCGACGGATTGTCGTCGGAAAATGGGAGTGAAGCAAAATGGCCAAAAACGCAAAGCAAATGGAGCAAGAAATCTTGGAGCTTAAGCGAGTCGTTGAGAGGCTTTCAAAAACTAATGTGGTAGAAGAGCCGGAGAGCGGAACCGGCGTTTCTACGCTCATAAAGTACATGCTTGAGGAGAGGGAGAGGACAAATAAGATGCTCAGAGGGATAACCGAGAGGCTAAAGAGGCTCGAAGAGGATCTAACAGCAATGGAGAGCGTCGAGGAGCGAACGGATTTCCCTGTTGGCAATAGGGAAGTGCCGCTATCCGGACTTGATTCTAAAATACTTGAAATAGCCCAGTCTAAGGGCATGGTCTGCGCAGACGACATACAAAAAGAGATGAACTACAAGGGAAGAAATGCAGCGTGCGCAAGGCTCAACAGACTGCACCGTGGCGGCCTTCTGGACAGGTTCCAGCTAGGGCACAAGGTCTATTTCAAATTTGATGCTGGCAAGACGACCAATACACTCATTATTTCACCTCCACAGTGAAGTGAGAACTTTGGCCTGCCTTCCCCCAAGGCAGGCCTCCTACTTCTTAACTAATGGGTGTGTATTTTGCTGGGACCCGTTCGCGGGTTCTTATACGAACCCTAGCTAGCTTTCGGCACTTTAACGGGTTTTTATTTTTATCATGCGATAGGATTTCGGTTTAATGAAGAACATAGCCGTGCTATCGCACAACGCAGATATAGACGGGGTCGGTGCCGCATCGCTTCTAAAGATAAAATATAACATACCGAGCAACAGGCTCTTCTTCTCGGGTTATGCAAAGGAGGGGATATTATACGCGGAAGGCAAACTCAAAAAGTTCTACGGAAAGGATTTCGTGCTGTTCATAACCGATCTTAGCCTCAACGACCCCACGATTCTTGTCTGGATGTCCTTGATAAAAAGAATAAAGGCAAA
This sequence comes from Candidatus Micrarchaeales archaeon, assembly GCA_050749785.1. Classification (GTDB taxonomy): domain Archaea; phylum Micrarchaeota; class Micrarchaeia; order Micrarchaeales; family CABMGC01; genus JAGWGI01. Next base: position 13,455 of record JBOGSA010000004.1, read on the forward strand.
GGGCGGCAAGGTATTCTGGTTTGATCACCATCCATGGAGCGAGAAAGCGATCAAGAAGGTTGCAAGCCTATGCGATGTTGCAATAGTGGGGGAGAACGCAAAATTCTGCGCCACTGAGATAACACAGCGCGAGATGCAGCTTGACACGCCGTTCGTAAGAGAATTCTGCAAGGTTGTGCATTATTCTGATTTCAACATAAAGGCAGATACAGAAAGGCACCGGGAAATGGTAAAAGTGTATGCGCTCAGCATAACCACATGGACAAAATCCAAATCAAATGAGGCGATACAGAAAAAATTAAGGCACATAACCGAGGTCATAGCAAGCAGGCGCTTCACAGATTCTAGGATGACTACAGCATCGCGCAACTTCGAGAAGCTAAACAACATGAGAGTAGAGAAGATGCTCGCAAAGCTTACCTTGGTGGGTAGGAGCATTGCAGTGGGATATGCAACCGGCGTGCAGTCGACTTATGCGTGCGGCATGGTGATAAAGAAATCGGGTAGAGACATTGCGATAGTAATAGATCCAAAACAGGGGAAGGGGAGTATACGAAGTGTAAAATCTGATATTTCTGGATTAGCAAAATCGCTTAGTGGAGGAGGGCACCCACATGCATCCGGATTTGAAATAGATCTAAAGAAATATCCATTAAATTCTGAGGCTGGAAGGACTAGGTTAATGGAAAAAATTTCAATGGAAGCTTCTAAGCTATAGTTCCGAATCCCGAAAGCCTCCATCTCTGCGCAAAGTTCCTTAGTATTGAGATCTTTGTGCTCTTGTCGGCGCAAATCGGCCTCTTGAGATCCACTTCCATCGTGCTCTTCTTCGCCACTTTTATGTATCCCACTGTTGTTGCCGTTCCAACTCCTAGTATTATTGGCTCATCAGCCCTGAAAGCCTGTTTTGGAATGTCAGACCTATTCAATAAACTGTACTTTAGAGTTAACTTGTTCACAGACTCCGGAAGTTTGCCCACATGTCCTACCAGACTACCCACCAGACTATCAGTCTTTGTGAATGTTGGATCTATTGTAGTGCCAACAGCAATGAGTCCTCCCGCCACAGCTTCCTTGAGCTGATCTGTTCCGGATGAGAGGCTTTCGATTGTTGTTATTATCGGTTCGTAAGTCTCCCTCTTTCCTTCCTTTGCAACATTTATTCCTGGTCTTATCTCGATCTCATCTCCGACCTTGAAGGTTCCCTTTACAATCGAACCTCCGACCACTCCGCCTATCAAATCTTTTATCGGGGTTCCTGGCTTGTTGACATCAAATGATCTTGCTATGTACATGGTTGGGTCCGATGTTGTATCATGCTTAGGTGGTTCTATCTTTGCAATCTGCTCTAGCACAGCGTCCACATTTATGTTCTTGTTCGCCATCACTGGCACAATCGGTACATTTTCTATGATGCTTCCTTTCAAGAAAGTCTTTATCTGGCTGTAGTGAATCTTCGCCTTCTCCTTTCCGACAATGTCAATCTTAGTCTGGACAACTACCGCCTTCTTTATTCCAAGAGTTGAAATCAGCATGAGGTGTTCTCTTGTCTGCGGCATCGGGCATGGTTCTGTCGCCGAAATAACAAGCATAACAGCATCGATTATATTTGATCCCGCAATCGCTGTCGCCATGAGGGTCTCGTGTCCGGGAGAGTCGAGCATTGATATTCTCCTGAATGGTTCAGGTTTCTTGCTCGAGTCCTCACACTTGTCACCGACTGTGTAGCATCCTGGTCCTTCGTTGCAGTCCGGGCATTTCTTTATGATCGCATCGGCGTATCCGAGCTTTATCGTCATGCTTCTCTTTAGCGATTCGCTGTGCCTATCTGTCCAAACCCCTGTGATTGCCTTAGTGAGAGTGGTCTTGCCGTGGTCCACATGTCCCAGGGTCCCTATGTTAAACTCACTCTGCTTGAAATCTTGCATTAGCTAATCACTCCGCCTTTTTCTCCTTTGGTTTGAATATCTGATCCAACGGCTTTGCTCCATATTCCACAATTACGGTGTTTATCTGCTCTGTATCAGCGCTCACCTGATTGCCGCGAATCAGCCTTCTTGCCCTAAAGCCATGCTTTGCGTGCCTTAGTCCTGCGCCGCCGTTGATGAGGAGTCTTGCCTTCCTTGTTCCCTCGACTTCCTTCCTCGATGGAGTGCCTGACTTATCGCTCAGACCTGTTATCTGCAACTTGAACCCTTCTAGGTCCGCAGGGAATCCATCGATCGTCTCGCCGATCTTCTTTCCTAGAAGCATTGCTTCTCTTTCCTTCACAACTTCCAGCTGCCCAGTCTTTCCAGTCTTCTTGTCCGAATAAACTATCTTCATAAAATCACTAATCGAAATAATTTAAGCCTTTGAATGGAGGCGCTTGAGCTCTTCAACAAGTTCCGGGACCACCCTTATCTTGGGCGATATCCTTACTTTCCTGTTTTTTAAATGCTTGACCTCAGATTCCTTGGCCGGAAGCTCTTGAATCACTTTAAAGTCATGCACTAATGTCATTACCGAACCTATTACGTCATCGGCACTTGCCCTTATCAATTTTGCAATCTGGTCGTACGTCAGCGGTGTGTTATTGTTTTTGGCAAATACTTTTCCTATCGCCTTCCTGTTTTTATCCGCGCTGTCATATCCGAATGCCACATTTACCAATGTAGGTTTTACCATAAAATCACACTCTACCTATACATGCTTGTCGGCTCGTCCTTGAACCTCCTTATCCTCTCTGCCACCTCGCGAGGTATTGCAGGCTTTATTTCACCGAGCGCCTTTTTGAAGTCTGCCATGGTGACAGAATCCCTGTTGGACCTTATCGCATTCATTCCTGCCTCCCTGCACAGATTTTCTATCTCTGCGCCTGTATAGTTGTCTGTTGAGTTGGCAAGCTCTGCGATGTCCACCGACTTGTCTAGTGGCATCCTCTTTGTATGCACTTTGAATATATTTAGCCTTGTCTCTGGGTCAGGCATTGGTATCTCTATTATCTTGTCGAACCTTCCAGGCCTTAGAAGCGCTGTGTCCATTCCCTCTGGCCTATTCGTTGCAGCAAGGACAATTACGTTCTTTAGTTCTGCAAGTCCGTCCATCTCTGTGAGCAGTGTATCCACCACTCTCTCGCTTACGCGCGAATCGAATTCGCCGTGGCCTCGCGGATGAGCTATCGCATCAATCTCGTCGATGAATATTATGCACGGTGATGCAAGCCTTGCCTTCCTGAATATCTCTCTGACCGTCCTTTCACTCTCCCCGACATACTTGCTTAGGACCTCAGGACCTTTTATCGAAATGAAGTTTGATTCTCTTTCGGTTGCGACCGCCTTTGCGAGCAATGTCTTTCCTGTTCCTGGTGGACCGACAAGAAGCACTCCCTTTACCGGCCTGATTCCCATCTTCTCGAATGCCTCAGGATTCTTGAGCGGCGCTTCAACTGCCTCCTTGAGCTCTGACTTGACGCTTTCGAGTCCGCCGACATCGCCCCAGTGCACGTTCGGTCTTTCAACAAACACTTCCCTGAGTGCACTTGGTTGCACATTCTTTAGCGCATCCATGAAGTTGTCCCTATTCACCGTGAGTGAATTGAGCAGCTCGCTTGGAATCGACTGCTTGTCGATTATCTTTGGGAGTATAGACTTGAGGGTTGACATTGCGGCCTCTCTTACGAAGGCGCTGATGTCAGCTCCTGTGTATCCGTGCGTTATATTGGCAAGTTCGTCAAGGTTTACATCTTTTGCTAGCGGCATGTTCCTTGTGTGAATCTGAAGTATCTCCTTCCTTGCGTTCCTGCTCGGAACTCCGATCTCTATCTCCCTGTCGAATCTTCCTGGCCTTCTCAGCGCAGGATCAATAGCATCTGGCCTGTTTGTTGCAGCAAGTACAATCACCTGGCCCCTTGATGCCATTCCGTCCATAAGAGTCAGAAGTTGGGATACCATTCTTCTCTCTACTTCGTTTGTCGCTTCTTCCCTCTTCGGTGCAATCGCATCGATCTCATCCATGAAAATTATTGTCGGGGCTTTTTCGTTTGCCTCCTTGAATATCTCCCTTAGTTTCTCTTCGCTCTCACCAACAAACTTGCTCACAAGTTCAGGTCCTGATATTGAGATGAAATTCGCATCGCTCTCATTTGCCACTGCCTTTGCAAGCAGCGTCTTTCCTGTTCCTGGAGCGCCGTAGAGCAAGACTCCCTTAGGCGGCTCGATGCCCAGTCTTTCAAAGAGTTCTGGATATCTTATTGGCAGCTCGACCATCTCCCTTATCTTTTGTAGTTCGACCTTAAGCCCGCCGATATCCTCATAATGAGCTTCTCCAATCCTAACTATTGATTCTGAAACTGGTTCCTCCTTTACAATGAAGTTGGTATTCTTTGTTATTCTTGCTATGCCGTGAGGCGCAACAGTAACAACTAGGAAGTTGAATACAAGCCCGAACATAGGAATCGGGATTACGTCTCCCTTCACTATCGGCTTGTTCTCCCATTTTCTTTTAGCGTAATCCGCAAAATCAGGCGAGAGCGGCGGTCTTTGACCTGGAGGAGGTGCGATCACAACTCTCTCTGCATCTTTTACCTCTGCCTTGGCTACGTGAACCTTATCACCTATTCCAACTCCAACATTTTGCCTAAGGTAACCGTCAATCCTAATGAATCCCAACCCTTCATCGCTAGGGTGTGCCTGCCAAACTATAGCGGCTGTGGACTTTATCCTGCCCTTTATCTCGATTATGTCTCCCGAGACAACATCTAGCGCCTTCCTTGACTTAGAGTCTATTCTGGCGATTCCTCTACCGGAATCAGTGACTAGCGCATCTGCGACTGTTAATTCTACACCATTTGGCATATATTAGTCCCCAATACGTATGGTTTGCTTAAATATAAAGAGCTATATACTGCAAGAAGAGCTGAGGGTAAGATGCATGGTTTAAGCTGTTTATTCCGTTTCCACATATCCAGCCTTGAAGTGGCAACATGGATCGTATACAGTGAATATGTCGCGCCGGTTGCCTTTATTGTAGTTGCGCACTATCGGCCTAACCGCATCGCCCTCGAATCTGAAAAGCATCCTCTGCAGCTCATACTCAAGACTGCGAGGATTTGGAAATTCCAATGGGATTCCTGTCATGCTATCGACTTTTCCAAACTGCGCTGGGCCATGCATGAAAGGGCTTAGGAGAAACACATTATTTGCGCTCTTTGGCAATATCACAACCATGTCGCCATGGATTTCAACATCCACACGGGCAACAAGCAGCGCAGCGTTCTCAAGTTTGAATGCTGCTTCTGGAATGCACTCGGATGGAAACACCCATTTCATGCCGCTTTCATCTCTGTATTTGTCGACTATATCAAATCCCTGAGTGAACTTCTTCTCGGCTTGCAGGTAGATAACAACATCGCTCGCCCAGGCAATATTGTAGTCTTTTCCTAGCAATATTTTCCTGCTATCCTCATCCATTATTTTTTTGTCATGTAGGAGATTGGAAGGCAATCCACCCCTGTCCCTGACTACCTCGCGGGCTTCAAGCCAGCTAAATCCCTTTTCATTAATCGGGACAATCTTCTCACTCTTTTGCACATGCTCCATATCTATCAGTGTGGCGTCTTTGATTTTACAGGCTGCGCATTGCCTTTGATAACATCTGTCTGTGCTCCCCATATCTGCTTGAGTTCTGGCTTTATCTTGCTCTCAGGCTGCATTATGACTTTCTCGAAATCCGAATCCTTGACGTTACGAAGGTTCTTTTGAAAAGTGTTGACCAATTCTGTCATCTTCTCTGCGAACTGCACCTTCACCTCTCCAGATAGCAACTCACCTCTCCTGTAAGCCCCCTTTAGCTCCTCGCACTCTTTTGAATTCAAGAAGTACTTTTCGAGGTAAAAGATTGAGACGTCTGCATCAGGATCGCCGCCGAGTCTTCTGTGTTCTTCTACAGTCTTCTGTCCACCGCTTAGTGCCCTGCCAATCTTCTTCTTTACCAATTTGGGATCGTCTTTGAAATAGATTACGCCGTCAGGCCTTGACTTTGACATTTTCTCGCCATTTATATCTGGCATAAATACCCCGTGCAGAACAGCTGCCTTTGTGTTGTGTGTTCGAGCAGCTATGTCCCTGCAAAGTCTTAGATGAGCGTCCTCATCTGGACCAATAGGAACCAGAACGTTGTCGGTTTTGTCATGTATTTTTGGAAAGAGAACGTGGGCTGCTTGCACAGCAGGATAGAATCCCAGGCCGATGTTTGTGCTCGGCTCATAACCGTATATTGCTTGAACCTCAGAGTATGTGACCTTCCTTGAGAGCTCCATTGCTATGCTGAATATCTCGGGATAGTTGTAATCGAGCAGTATCTTGGTCTTGTCTGGATCAAATCCGTATGCAAGAAGAGATCTTATTAGCATAACAGAATTTTCAACGGCATCCATCCTATCCTCCACTTTCCTTGAGACGTAGCTCTCGTCGTCAGACAGTGGGATGTAGACCGGCACTCCATATTCCTTTTGGAAGAAGAGGTTGCAATCAAAGACCACCTTGTGACCCATGTGCAACTGTCCCGAAGGATTGAGTCCTGATACTATCGCTGACTGCTCTCCCTTGTCGAGCTTTTCCATGAACGCGTCAAAATCACGATGCGAATAGTACAGTCCCCGCTCAAACCCATAGAAGTTTGGATAACTCTTTAGGCTGCTGAATCGCGATGCATTGAACTGGGTGACGAGTTTTTCGTTAGCTTGTAGTAGGTCCGCAAGCACTTCCTTTAGATTTACATCTATTTTCTCTTCTGACATTTGTATCATCCCATCTTTATTGTGCCATTCTTAATGAGCCTGTGTAACTCTTGTAGGTAAATAACCTCCACATCCTTTGTCTTTTCCATGATCGCGTCGAAGGTTTTGACTATGAACTCAGGAAATTCAATTTCGCCGCCATATACTTCTTCAAACGCATACTTTTCGTCCTTCCCTAAATAGGAAGGTCGTTTTGCCATGGCTTCTGCCTGTGCGCGCACATTTTGTTTCACTCGGTCCTCTCTCTTTTCGTTTGTAAGGCTCTCCCTGAGTTTTATCTTATCATCAATACTGGTTGGGACGCTACCGTTCATGTGCTTCAACTGTGCAACAATGCAACCTGTACCATTCATTCGCTCATTTAGAAGCACGATTGAAGCTGCATCGATATATGAACAATCGCCATGATTCCTCGGCTGATCTCCTGGTTTTGAGATATTAGGGATAATATCACAATGGAAGTTTACTATTTCGCCTTTTATTGATACTGAAATGTCCTCTAGATAATGCCCAAGGTCAGGTAAATTCACGCTTGATCGTATGCTGCCAGGTGTGATCCTAGCCTGTCCTTGCTGCTCGTATCTACCAAGTATTGTGTGATAATCCTCCATTCCCTTAACTGAAAGATCCAACAGCGAAAGCTCCTTTGCTCCTGTAGGATCATCACCTTCTTTAAGCTCAACATAATCCTTGTATAATTTCCCTTTTTGTGCGTCCTGCTCCAGGTATGTATATGTCTTTGTTCACGGGGAAGTCCACCCTATCCCTAAACGCTTGGACGATTCTTCGATCCAAAACATCTAATTTAAAAGATTAATCTGCAAAGTCAACTGACTGAGTGCTGGCTCGCATTTTTATATCTTGCGAATAGTTTCAACAACTTCCATTAGCTCCCTTACCTTTCCAACATCAATCTCGGAAGAATAGGGTTTGGCATTGCGTTCTGATGCGCTTTGATTCCCGTCCTTTAGGGAAGTGCTCACAATTGCGCCGTCTGCGTATTTCAATAGACTCTGTGCGTTTTTGCTATCTAGACCGCTACCCACAAATACAGGTATACCGGATGCCTGCCTTGCCGTGATTATTTTTTGGATTTCTGGGGGCTGGCCGGTTACCTGCCCCGTAACGATTATGAAATCTGCACCCTTCTCTGCGGCAATCATTGCAGACTCTTCTATTGGTCTTGGAATTAGCATTTTTGCATGCTTAACTTGTATGTCGGCGAAAATCCTTATCTCTTCTGTGCCCAGCTTATTCCTTGCCTCAATCACAAGATCTGGCTCGGCATTTGCGATTCCAAAATCTGTTGAGACAGTATCAACGAATGCCGGCACCCTGATGAACTTTCCCCCAATTGCCTTTGCAATTGTAAAAGCGGCTTCATAATCATTCCACAGCACGCTTACACCAATTGGAATTTCTGTGAGTGAACTAAGTCCCTTGCCGAGCTCGGTCATAGCATCAACGGTTTCTTTACCTACCTTCATCTTGTGCGGCAAGTCATAGTTGTTCTCGATTATCACAGCATCTACACCTCCATCTAGAAGTGCCTTCATGTCTTTTTTTGCTTTTTGGATTACACTTTCCATATCGATGAAGCCTTGGTAGCCTGGAAGGGGGGTGAAATGCAGTGCACCGATTATCGCCTTAGGTGGAAGCAGAGAATCGTTCATTTAAGCACTTTATACTTATCTTGTATCTCCCTTACCTCTTTTATTACCTGCTTGTGCAACTTGTCCCTGAGTGCTATGGATGCAACTTCAACACCATCTTTGAGGTCAAGATTCGTAGCGGTTTCACCTCTCTTGATTTTTGAGAGTGCCAAAAGCACGGCGGTGTTTGCGATCAAAGTATTCCTTGCACCATCGGGTCCGAATCCTTCAAGCACATTTTCCGTGTACTGGAGCCTGCTTTGCGCATCGTTTATACTTGGTGAGAGATCTTTCTCTTTTGCAGGCGTGGAAAATCCAAAATCTGAAAATTCGATCTTTAGGTATTCCATCATTCCTGCACTGAACAGCACCGCTTCTGTGCCCCCGTTCATAATTGAGACCTCGTCAACGGTCTTGGCCTTATTGCCATTTGCGTAGCCGCGCACTATAAGCGCTTTTTCAACATGCATTATCCCAAGGTTGTTGAGAAGCTGATATGCTTTTGCGACTACTAAAGGCCCAATCACCTGATTAACTCCGAGAACTTTCCCGACTAGGTTTTCAGATTTGAGAGGATTTGTCATTGGCCCTATTATGTCGTTCATATGTGCCAAATGAGCAACGCCGTGGGTCAGAACATGTATTTTCTTATAATTTGTGTTGACTGCTTCAATGTATCCGAAGTTTGCATCGTCTATGGATTGAGTAATGATTTCCGGGGAAGCAAGCTTGTCTATGCCTAAATAGTCTATGAAGTCCGAGCTGCCGGACCTCTGTGCGCCTCCTGGCGAGCCATGCTTTGCGAGTTTGACTCCTTGAGATGCTGCTAGAAGTGCGGATGATGTGCTTATGTGGAAAGAATTTATTGTATCCCCACCTGTACCGCAGTTGTCATAAACCTCCTTGCTTTTTGTCTTTAGGAATCCATGCTTCGATAGCCCTATGTCGTATTGGAACACAGCTGCGACTATGCCTGCTAGTTGCTCATGTGCACCGCTTCGTTTGTTTGTAGCAGCATTGTATATCGAAGAAAGAATTGTGACAGATTGTATCTTGGCGAGTTCAGGATCTCCAAAGGCCTTCTTCAAGTGTTCGTCAGTGCTAAGAGCTGTGTTGAAAGCGTATAGGGCGAAAACGCCAAGGGAGTATGCCAAATCAAAATCTAGCGGTTTGTTTAGCCTAGCATAGAATTTAAGCAATTGATTTGCAAAATTGCTTCTTTTGACATCTCCGAGTTGATTTGTTCCTATTCCCTTATCTTGCAGAAGCTCAGCTATCTCCTTTGTTTCAAATAGCTTGCCTTTAGAAGAAGAATTTTGTAGGCCACCGTTGTGCTGTTGAGACTGGCTTTGATCCTTCTGTGGATTCGTATATTCTTTTTATTTCCATTTGCACACCGTTATTTAACATATTCTGTTTGAACAGATTTATATTTGTTATGTGTGGGTTCGTACATAAGCTCGACGATTAAGTCTTTTAAGTAAGTTAGACCAGAACCTTTTCCATTCTTGAGAATCTGGGCGTGGCTTACAATGTGTATCGGGAGTTCATGTTCTCTTTCGGAAAAATTTAAGTTAGAGAACTATAGTCCTGAAAACGAAGGACATGACAAACGCTATGATGAGTATCAGCACCGCATACGTTACTATGAAGGAAAACGGAAGGATGAACGCCATGAGCGCGAATATCGCTGCCATGGTCATAAGGTAGATGCCCTTGTTCCACTTGAATACCTTGCTGCCGTCAAGCGGGAAGATCGGAAGCATGTTGTAGAACGCTAGCAAGAGGCTGATGTAGAGCACCATTATTATCGCGTTCTGGATGTAGCTGTTTGCTCCGAACCCTGCGCCGTTGAATGTTGAATAGATGCTAGTTAAGAAGTGTGGAAAGAGTGATATCCCCAGCGCAAGGAACACCCCGAATATCGCAAAGTTGGTCAGTGGTCCTGCAAGCGACACCTTTCCATTCTGCTCGTTAGTGAAGCTGCTTGTGTAGATGACCGTTGCGCCAGGCACTCCAATAAGTATTCCCAAGAATGCAGTTACTATGGTTATCAGCAGACCATTTGGGAAGGTGCGGAAGGCTGCAATCGCACCGTACCTCTGCGCAACAAACTTGTGCATCAGTTCGTGAAGCACGAATGTTAACGTAACTGCAAGGAATGAGATTGGCAGGAAATAAAGAAACGGCCCTAATGCTCTTCCGGAAAGAACAAGGGAGAATGCAAGCGTGAGTATCGCATCGGCTAGCAATAGGTCCCTTATCTCCCGGGAGTATAGAGCAGTGAGGTCAAAAGAATGTGGCATACACAGCTTTTTCAGTCCGAATAAATATAAGGGTTTCTGAATACAAAGGTAAGTATTATATATGTTTATATTTATATAAATATCGAGTTAGATGTCGAAACTAATTGCAGTATCTGATGAAACATATGCTAATCTGTCGAAATTAAAGGGCAAGAAAAAATCCTTTACTGAAGTTATAAATGAGTTGCTGGGTAGAAAGTCAGGAAATATTGAACAGTTTTTTGGTGCCTGGAAAGACAAGGATGTCGAAACAATGAAGAAAGAAATCCAAGAACGCAGAAGAATGAACATGGGTCGTCATATAAAGGGGAGATAATGGCTTGTTTGGATACGAATGTAATAATTGATTACGTGCACGGAGTTGAAAGAATTAAAAAAATAATCGATGAGTACAGAAAAAATGAGGCGATTACGACAACGATGGTAACACAATATGAATTGCTTTCTAGCCCGTTGCAATCTGAGCGGCAGCTGGCTGCAGAATTCCTTAGCCAAATTAAAGTTTATGTCTTAGATGAGAGGGCTTCAGAAATTGCTGCGAGCATTTATAGAAAGTTAAGATTGTTTGGGAAGTCTCTTAGTGATATGGATATATTGATTGCTGGAATCGCGGGGGCAAATGATGAGACCTTGGTAACGCAGGACAAGGATTTCAATAATATAAAAAGCGGAAGAATTGAAGTCATTTCATAATAAACAGCGAAGCTTTAATAAAATCTAGCAGCTAATTAAGTAACTAATCCTTTACAGCTCCATCGTCTAGTGGTCAAGGATATCGCCCTCTGGAGGCGGTGACGCCAGTTCGAATCTGGCTGGAGCTAAGGACAAAAATCGGGTTCGGATAGTGGAAACACCAAAACGCAGAACAACAAAAAACTATTAGAAATCGGGTTCGAATTTGACTCATTTTCACACCAGTTAGAAAACATCGCAAACACGCTTCCAGAATGGAAGCTTAAGAAACTAAGATCAATTCTAAACGACGTCTCCATAAGAAGATTTAGAAAACCAAAAGAACCAAAGTATGGTTCGATCAACAAGGGCTTCACTGAACTTGAGCTCCAACATTTCCTAAGAAATGTCAAAAACGAAAAGTTCAGACTTCTTTTCAAGTATCAGGCATATTTGGGGCTTCGCATTGGAGAAGTCTGCAAGTTGCACATAGGCAACATCGACTTCGACAAGCGGGAGCTTACATTTACCTCAGAAAAGGCGCGGAAGATAGACGCATTGCTAATACCGCTTGATCTGTTCAAAGAAACAGTAGAGTTCATTGGGAGCAATGAATCAAAGATTAAATCTGCACCGGGCAACGAGGCCGCAATGGTAACCCACCTACTTCGACGCCACATATGTGGCAACACCACAGCTTCACGATTTCAGCCGAACCTACTCTGTGTCGCTGTTGAATTTTATGTCTAGCAGATCAATTGATTACTAGCACTGTAGATTGGTGTGTGGTTCCCAAGTTCACACTCGTGAACTTTCGTTCACGACTTGCAGGATTTGCATCCATGCAAACCTAGGCAGAATACTAATGAAGTTGAAGTTTTTATTCCAATGCCCTAAGGACCTTTTTAACCGTTTCTGCAA
>JBOGSA010000005.1:0-17017 GCA_050749785.1 Candidatus Micrarchaeales archaeon
GGAATCGAGAAACCTCTTATACCTAGATTCTCTATTGCGTCTCATGTTTGTCGTCTCAAACAACAAACACTGGCAGAGGGTTTATACCTTCTGCCATTAGTAGATTAGAGGATTTCTACAGAGCCGAAAAAAGATAGCTATGCTGGATGAAAGAGTAGCCCACATACTTTATAGGCACCCAGAAGTTCTTTCTTTATGGGTATGTGTGAGGGAAACATTGGAAAACCCAGATAAAATCAAAAGAGTGTACACGATGATAAAGTGTGGGTATATTACAAATTTTACAAAAAATATGGTAAGTACATTAGTGCGGTAGTCAGGATTTATAATGGTGACGGACTCATATTAACATGTTACATAACTGATAGGATAAAATCTGGTGAAAATGTATGAGAGAAAGACTTAGGTTCTGGTTTGACAAAAAGGGGGACATACTAGACATATCAGTAGGTAAACCAAGGAAAGCTGTTTCGGAAGAAATGCATGACGACATATTAATTAGACTCAATCCAAAGACACGGAAAGTCGTAGGATTCACTATATTGAACTTTACGAAAAGATTTGGTCAGAAAAAGAAATCAAAGGGTATAACGACTCCTATAGAAGCAAGCATAAGTTTGGCAAGATAGACAAACGATTATTAGGCATCAATGCTGCTTTCCGGATATCCAAGCTTGAGGAGCTCCTTCTTCACCTGGTCCTTGTGGTCTCCTTGGAGCTCGATTACCCCGTTCTTGTGGGTTCCGCCGCAGGCTAGTGCCTGCTTTAGTGCCTTTGCCGTCCTCTCTAGCTCCTCTCCGGTCAGCCCCTCGACTATGGTCATGTATTTCTGGAACTTCTTTTTGACCTTGGATACCTTGATCTTCTTGGTGGTTTCCCTGTCAAGGACGTCGCATACGCACAGTTCCTTTGGGAGTCCGCACTTAGGACAAATCTCAGCCATTACAGTTGGACACCTTTTTCCTTTAACAATGTAAGAATTTGAGCAACGGTCCTCTTCATCTCTCTGGACTTTATCTTCTTGCTTGCCACTCCTGTTGAGGCTATCTTTCTCTTCTCAATTCCCAGTTCAAATCTGACCTCGCCTAACTTAGCCTTGAGCGCTTCTGGCGAGAGTGATCTGAGGTCTTTTATGTGCATAGTAATCATTTTGCATTTTCTGATATATAAACATTTATTGCGCGGCAGCAATCGACTTCGGAAGTTCAACCTGCTTCACCTGCCTGTCAGGGAAGACGGTTCCTGGCTGCACTATCCTTACCTTTATCCCAATTGCTCCGTACTTTGGGTATGCTGCAAGCGCAGCTGAATCGACGAGCTTTACCGTGTCTCCTGCCATCGGCATGTATCCAAGCCTTACCTTAATCTTTCTCTTCTTTGCTCCCTTTGCGGCGAGCTTTCCTGAGGCGATTACCTCTGCTCCAAGCGCGCCGTTCATCATTATGTCCCTAACCACTGAGTGCAGAAGCGACCTTGCATTCGCCCCTCTTTCAAGTGAGTTTGCAACATATCTTGCGACCAGCCTTGGCTCAAGCCTCGGGTTTGATACCTCTGATACGCTGATCTGAGGATTGTCAACATGGAACCTAGTCTTGAGCGTGTCAGTTAGCGCGTTTATTGTCTCTCCTCCCCTTCCGATAACCTTTCCTGGAGTGGTGACATAGACTGTTATTCTGGTGAGCAGCGGAGTCTTTTGTATCTCAACTCTTGAGAACCCTGCCCTTGTAAGCGTCTTCTCAAGATATTTTGATACCCTGCTCTTCACCATTGCGTCCTCTATGAATTTTCGTTCGATTACCATAAATATCACTTTGATTCCATGCCCTCGTGCTGGTGCTCATGGCCCTCGTGAGCGTGTTCATGTGCATGTTCGTGAGTATCCTTCTTGTCCTCAACCTTTGGATGCTCGTGAGTGTGTCCTTCGTGTTCGTGTCCAGCGTGACCATGACCTTCGTGTGAATGCTCTGTCTTAGCTTCGGACTTTGTGTCCTTCTTCGGGAGATTATCCTTTATCGCTGCTGCAAGCTTTTGCATCTGAGCTGGATTTGTAGCATCAACACTCTTTGGCATCTTCTTCACCGGTGCCTTCTTCGTATCCTTCTTTATTATCGGCTTTGTGTCCTTCTTCTTTAGGAAATACTTCATGTTGTGCGACAATGTCTCTTCCGTTCCATTCCCTAGTATTATCTCGACCTTTGCTAGTTCGATGTCGCTGTGCATAATTGAGCTCCTTCCATACATTCCCCTTCCCCAGGCAAGCGAACCCTTGCTTGGCTGCCTTCTTATTGTCTGCGTCTTGTTTGCCGCAGCATGGACTATGAACATCTCATCGGCGCTCATTCCCTTGCTCTCGGCATTTGCAATCGCGTTCTGAATCACTGCTCTTACCTCCTTTGCTGCCTTGATAGGATATGCGCCCTTCCTTCCGTGGAGCTCATGCCTTGCGCCCATGTGCTTGTTGTATCTATTGAACTGAATCGGCATCTCCATTGCAATAAGCCTATCAATCACATTGAGCGCGTTTGCGACCCTTGTATATCTAACTGAATTGCACACAATCGCAAGGTCCTTGTAGCTGGCGTTTATTCCGGTTCTCTGAGCCTTTACGAACTCGCCGCCGATATTGAAACTATAACCCATTACTTCACCGCCAAGAACTTGCTACCTCTTGTAGCCCTAATGCCAGGAGCGCTGTGCTGCACCCTCTTTGTTGAGAATGCGAACTCGCCGAGCCTATGCCCGAGCATCTCCGGTCTTATCTCCATCTGCTTGAACTCCTTTCCGTTGTGTATCGCAAAATTCATCCCGACCCACGAAGGCAAAATCACACCGTCCCTTATGTGCGTCTTCACCACCTTTCCCTTCTTCTTGGCAAGCTCGACGCTTGCAATCAGCCCCTTGTACTGAATGCCCATCCTGTTGACTGCGCGTCTTTGCCTGGAAGTGAGCAGCTTTATGAAATCGTCTACGCTCAGCTTCTGGAGCTCTTCGATTGTCAAACCTCTATAAGTGTAGATACGCGCCATATGATTACCTCTTCTTCCTTCCAACTCTTCTTGCCGCAATGTGTCCGACCTTTGCTCCTGGAGGTGCGTTCCTTGACACCATCGAGCTTGCTCCCTTGTGGTGCTGCTTTCCTCCGAATGGGTGGTCAACAGGGTTTGACTTTACTCCCCTGTTCACTGGCCACTTTGCGTTGGTTGCGTGTTTAATGTAATGATTCTTTCCTGCTTTCATGATCGGCTGCATCTCCATTCCTCCTCCTGATGTTATGCCGATCTGGGCCCTGCAGTTGTTGCTGAACTCCACTGCGTGCTTTGAAGGCATCATGACGGTTGTGGTGTTTTCCGTGTGGCCCATGACTGTTGCGAAACTCCCTGCAGCCTTCACGAGCTTTCCTCCGTCAAGAGGCGTTCTTTCAATGTTGTAAATTGGAAGACCTTCTGGGATCTTTGAAATGCTTGTTATGTTTCCGATTCCGATTGCCGCTTCAGGCCCGATCTGTATCCTGTCCCCTATCTTGATCCCTTCAGGTGCTATGTACATCTGTTCCCTCATGTCATCGAACTTTACGAGCATGAGTGGCGCCGTGTGCCCTGGGTCGTCTATGAAATCTATCACTTCAGCATAAACTTTTCCGGAAAGCACTGGGTTGCCCATCTCTATGTCTGCCTTGTATCGGTTTGGCGGCTTTCTGTAGGCGTTGCTACCTTTACCACGCCTTTGCTGCTTTAGTTTCTTACCCATGTTCTAACCTTTCTAATTATACCAGCTTTAGCTTCAATGCAATGTCGCTTGCCTTGTACTCCTTCCTAAGTTTTATTATCGCCTTCTTCTTGTTGTTCGGAGTCATGCATGTTGCGATCCTTGCTATCTTAACTTTGAATATCGATTCGAATTCTGCTTTTATCTGGGTCTTTGTCGACCTTGAATCCACGATGTACTCTATGATGTTGTTTTTCTCGATCATGTTTATTGCCTTTTCCGTTGCGATTGGGTACATGAGTGTCTGCATAGATATCACAATTTTGCCTTCTTCACCATTTCAGCAAGACCAGCGAGTGCGTGTTCGCTGAAGATTGTTATCCTTGGGATTGCTCCTGGCGCGATGCTTTCTACAGTCAGGTGATTTATCCCAACTACATCGACTCCCGGTATATTTCTTCCCGCCTTTCCTATCTTTGTTGAATCCTTTACGATTATGAGTACGCTCTTTCTGAAGATCCTTCTCCTCACTGTCCTTCTCAATCCCTTTCTGAGCTTTGGGTCGTGGGACTTCTGCAAATCCTCTTCCATACCAAAACCTTTGAGTATCTTGATTAGTTCGCTTGTCTTTGCAACGTGCTCGATCTTGTTGTCCATAACGATTGGAACGGATGGGAGCTTTATGTTTCTTTGCGCGATCATCTGGACATTTGATGTTCCTGCAATTGCAGATTCAAGTGCCTTTCTGTATTCAACTGCATTGATTCTTTCGATTATGACTTTCTCAACCACGTGCGGGTGCGCTCTCCTTCCCTTCTTTGAGGACGGAATCTTTCTGACTTCTCCCTGCGCGCCTCCGGCGAGCTTTTGCCTCGGCCTGATTGCATTACCCATGTGCCTTCCGGTTCTCCATGTGGAATATTCTCCGATGTATGCGGCGCTTGTCTGCATTCCTGCGCTGATGAAGTGTGCCTGTGGCTGGTATCTAAGGCTCTGCTCTGCAAGTATCGCCCTCCTTATGAGGTCTGCCCTGAAAGGCTTTGCGAATGTCTCTGGCAGAGTTATCTTTTTCTCGACTTTGCCGTCTATTTGATAGAGATTAGTATCCATTATGATGCACCCTGCTTAGATTCTGTCGAGATGTATGTTACCTGCGGCTTTTTCACTGCAGCCTTGTTCCTTATCGCCTTCCTTATTCTTACGAGCCTTTTTGGAACTCCAGGAATTGATCCTTCTAGAAGTATGTAGTCATTCTTTACAAGTCCATAGTTGAGATATCCGCCTTTCACATTCACCTGATTCGCATCGGCCGCTGTTCCGACCTTAATGACCCTCTTGTTGATTTCGGATCTGTAGTTGTATCCCATGTGTCCTGCCTGAGGAATCGTGTAGAGCACCTTCGGTGGGTGCCAAGCGCCCATGGTTCCTGTGTGCCTAATCTTTTGCGTCGCCTTCCTCATCAATCTTGCGACCCCGAATCTCTTGATGACGCCCGCCCATCCCTTTCCTTTAGAGATGCTTTTGACATCGATATAATCTCCTTCTCCTAGGAAGTCCTTTGCCTTGACCTCCTTTCCTAACCACTGCTCTATGAACGAAAGCTTCTCGTTTATGTCCTTTCCTCCGACTTCAAGCTCGAATCGCATCCACTTCTTGTTACCGAAGCCGAGATTCGATGCGTCAAGATATGCGAGTGCTGAAACGTTAGTGAAGTGCTCGATTTCCTTTTTCATCGCTTCCAACTTGTCTGTGTGGTTTTGCGACTTGTTTATTCCAAGCTTTGCTGCGTGCCCTTTCACATAGAGCTCTTTTGTCGGCTGAGGATAGTGAACTTTTGTTGAATAGAATCTTACACCGTAGATGAATACCCTCGGAAATTCGAGGACTGTAACCGGTTTTATCACTTCGCTGCCCTTTGACGCAGACTCGCTGTCATCGATTAATCCGACGTGGGTCATACCAGCCTTGAATGCGACGAGCCCTGTGAACGAAGGCTCTGCTATGTTGGGCCAGTTCCTGACCCGCGGCATTACTTTCTTGGCCCTCCTGTGTGGCCAATATTCCATAGAGCCTCGTCTCATAGTAAACACTTTCTAAAGAAAAGTGGAGCAGTAAAAGTGAGAGTAATCGATTTAATTAGTCGCCTTATATTTATAAGCATATCGCTACTTTAGCTATTAGTGGAAGCGTGCTAGACTCAGAAGCACATCTACGTCTGAAACACCAACCTTTCCATCCGCGCTCTTTAGCCTCTTTAGGTCCTTTTCGAAAGAATCGCGCTTGCGCTTGTTTATCAGCGCATCTGCCTCAATTTTTAGGCCCGTAGTCACAAGCTCGTCATTTTTTCCGATCTTCATTTCCGTAACTACACGCGCAGATGTCACTTCGTTGTACTTGTTCATCAGCGCTTCTCTTAGCTTGTCTGCGTTCTTCTCGCCCTTTTTTGACGGAAGAATCAGTATGTGCGCTGAAAGGATCTTGTTTTGCGGTGACAATACAGTGTAGTGGCTCATTTTATCACAAAGATGTCTGTTTTGGGATTATAAAAACTTTACTCGAATAACGTTTCTGTGTTTCCGATTATCCTTATCTGCTTCAATACGCTGTTTGTTGAGGCGATTAGCGCTGTATGATCCGCAGCCTTCACTTCAATTAGGATGAATCCTTTGCCCAACTTGAAGTGTATCGTGCTTCTCTTGAATTTCACCTTCTTGTCAAGCAGCCCGAAGTACTCCTTCGCCTTGTCTCCCAAATTAAGCTTTAGTGTTGCGCCGTACAATTATTCACCATGTCTTGCGTCAATCAGGAACTTTCCTCTGTAGTCTTTCCATGCAGGGGCGTAATTATCCGTGCCTTCTGGAAATATTGTGATTTCATCGACGCGCACTGGCACATTTATCCCTATGTTAGTCTTGAAGATGTTCACCATCTTGTTTATATCCGATTCGCTCCCTTCTGCAAAGATCTCTACAGCTCCATCCTGGAGGTTTCTGACTAAACCGTTGATGTTGCTGTACTTGGCAGTGATCCTTACGAAATTTCTAAAGCCGACCCCTTGCACCTTGCCCTTTACAAGAATCCGAGCGAGCATAAAATCTAGTTTCTGAAGATATTCCTTCTTGCAGCCCTTACGCTTGGTCTGTTGAGGTTGGTTCCGAATGTCTTGCGGATTATTCCCCTGTGCCTTCTACCTGCGCTCGAAAGTCCCCTGTAGACTCTCTTAGTCTGCGATATGACCTGCGCGTACTGAGGATCATTCTTCACAGATGCGCTTGATTTGTCAACAAGGATGGTCTCAAAGAATTTGTATTCTCCGTCCTCTCCGACATAATAAGAATTAAGCAGTTCGCAGTTGTCGAACTTCCTTGCGGCCTTTTCCTCTGCCCTTGCCTGAAGCGACTTTGCGAATGCGTAGTATCGTCCGTATTTTGATGGCTTTCTTCCTCTTACCGGCTTTTGCCTCTTGCTAAGTCCCTTAGGCACCTTCACTCTTGCCACCACGACTCCTTGCTTTGCCTTGTATCCTAGTTCTCGTGCGCGTGCGACATTAGTTGGGCCATCTAGTCTTACTACTGCGCCTTCTTGCCTCCATTCTGATATGCGCGCCTTAAGCTCCGGTGCCCTCTCCTTGTAGCTCTTCTCGAAGCTCTGTTTGATGTATTTGTATGCGCCCATGATTGCACCGATTATGTGTTCTGGTTGTATGAAAAATCTGTGAAAAGTACATGGTATATTGGTTTGAAAGCTATAAAAGAGTTTGTTATGTTCCACTAATTTAGGTTGTTTTGGACGTTCTGTAGCCCTTTATCACTCCGACACCTTTAAGGTGCAGATAAATCGCTGCGTAAATCGGCACAATTACGTCTTCGTCTGCATATGGGCCGTATGTCTCGCCGTTTATTGCAAGCTGTGGTGAGTTGGTGATGTGGACCTTAGCTTCGCCTTTCTTGAATGCAACTGCTTCCTTCATTGGTTCAAACTTACCAAGACTTGATTTTGTGCCGACCTTCTTTGCAATTAGTCCCGTGTCGCCGTGTATGGTGTTTGGAAGCCTGAGCAGGTGTGTTGGGTCTGCGGTAACATTCTTGTCGATCTTGTCTCCCTGATTTATCGCCTGCTTTTCTATGACGCTTTTCCAGAACTCGTCCTTCTTTTTTATGTATACCATGTCCCAGTTACCATTCCTAATTCCCATCTCCACCAGATTTCTCTTGTTATAGAGCTGCTTTGCTTCCGTCTTCGGTATACCAAGGGCTGCAAGCGCATCCTCGCCTGCATTTAGATTTTTGAGAAAGTTGTTTGCTATCTTTCCCTGCCAGCCCCTATCGGTCGGTTTGGGCCCCAGCAGCTTCTTCAACCTCGTCCCCTCTACACCGACTGTTGGGAAGAAGCTATCGAAATTTATACCGGTGCCTGATATGTACTCGCTTATCTCCCTCCTTGCATAGTTGTCAAGGTTGTGAACGCTCGGCGAATCTATATGAAGATGGTATCCCCTATTTCCTGAGAAGTTTATCTCAATCTCTTTTTCGGAGAATCCAAAATCTGGAACAAGAAAATCTTCGATAAGTTTTATCGTTTCTTCTTTGACACTTGCAAAGCAGATACCGCACACCCATTTCTTGCCATGCTCTTTTTGGCAGGGCAGATTCATATCGGTTGCATCTATATCAAAGACCATCTCGGCTCCCAGAAGCAGTTTTGCTTCCATCGGCCTTGCAGCCGGATATCTATAGTATGCCTGCGAGCATGAGACATAGAGTGGGGCGTTTGTAACCAGATAGTTCCTGAACTTCTTTTCGTCTTCGAATCCAATGTGTCTTCCTGCCACCTTCATGTCGAATGTTCCGACGCTGAACTCCTTTTGTTCAAGGTGCTTTGGAAAAATGTCCGTTGCCTCCTTGTAGTAAGTGCTTATGAGGCGAGATATTAGCTGCCTTGGATCGAACAATTAATCACTCGAGGAGTAGGAATTTCAAATATATAAAAGATTTGAAATAAAAGAAATTATCAGTTTATTCTTTGTGGATCCGGTTGTGGCGTGCTATGTGCAGTGCCTTTGCCATTCCCCATTTCTTTAAGTTCATTGCTATTTCCTCGGCTTTTTCCAGAGCGAATGTGCCGACGTTGGACCCAAGCTGCATTATGTACTGTAGTGAATTATCTGTTTTGGCGTTTCCGCTCTCGACTATTGAGATTAGTGCCTTTTCTTGCTCTGTATAAGTTGTTTCTATATCGTGCTTGAGGTATTGCGCGAGTTCTGGATCGGGTGCATTGCTTCTTTCACCAGGTATGATTCCTGTTTCTCTAGGAGCCGGTCTTAGAGTTTGTGTTTTTGGCTCTTCTGAGGTTTCAAGATTGTGTATGAATTCGACATAGGTAATTCCCATCGCTCTTAGCTTATCCTTTGTCACCAGTGCAAGGTGCAGCTTCTCGTGATTGATTGGCTCCGGCTTTACCTTGGTGCCGCGCTGATTTGCCTTGAACAATAGCGGTTCAACATGTATCGAAGATCCCTTGTAGATCTCGCTGAGGTTCTTTGGCGTCTCAACTGTTCCTGGAAATGCCCTCGGGCTTGGCTCGTTATTTATTGCAGCTTTGAATGCATGCGGCTCCATGTTATCAAATTATTTCTTTATCTTGGGTTTTATAAACCTTATTGACTCATCGTTTGCGGCCTTTTCCTACTAGGGTAATAAAAAGTTTGGTTACCCAAGCAAGCTTATGGCAAAGGGATCAGCTGAAACAGAGATAAAGCAGGTAATCATAGTACGAACAGACGTAGATATGGGCAAGGGAAAGATGGCTGCGCAGGTAGGCCACGCCGCGCTCTCAAGTTATCTTGAGGCGCTAAAGATAGACAAAAGAATCGCTGAGGCATGGATAAACAGTGGCCAGAAGAAGATTGTTCTCAAGGCGCCAAGTGAAGAGGTGATGATGAAGCTCTTTGCGGCATTTGAATACAAGGGAATACCATGCGCACTGGTCAGCGATGCTGGAATGACGCAGCTTCCTCCCGGAACCAAAACAGCCCTTGGAGTGGGTCCTTGGAAATCAGAGGAGATAGACAAGCTTACGGCCTCCTTGAGTTTATTGTGAGAGATTACTGTTGTTATCTGGGCTATCTAAAGATTGAAACGAACATATAGTAAAAAATACAGCTTGAATGAGAAACGTTTTTATGGAGATGATTAAAAGTAGAAAGGATTTGGAAATGTGTCTGACCAATGCAAAGCGTGATTTGTATGGGCACATTAAGTTCACAGGGGTAATGGCAACCATAACAGGGATATGCATAGAAGCGATAAGATATGACGTAGCGAATCATATTCAAGAGCCGAACGTTTGGACTATTGTATCTTTCCCAGGAGTTGTTTTCAGCGGGCTTTGCACTGTTGGGGGCCTGATAAATGTAGGCACAAAGAACAGAATAATACAAGATACCAAACTTGATTTGATTTCGCTTGAAAGAAAGGATGCAAAAGGTGAGAGTTCTGCTAAGTAAAAATGTGATTAGTGCACTCTTGGAAAGATACCATCTCACTGATTTTGAGAAGAAAGTCCTGCTAAAGACTTTTGACATACCAAGAGGCACAACTATTTCCTACAAACAGCTTGCAAAGATGAGCGGCAGCCAAAGAGCGTATCGCGCAGTGGGCAACATAATGAACAAGAATCCGCTTCCTATCATAATACCCTGCCATAGGGTAGTGGCTTCAGGGCACAAGCTAGGCGGTTATGCATATGGCACCACAGTAAAACGCATATTGATGCGCATTGATGGTGCCAAACCCTGAAAAATATCTGGCCTACTCCATCTTTGGAATAGGTATCGAGTATCCAAAGAGCTTAAGTCCTAGATAGATGAGCACAAGGCCGATCGCTGCGTATATTACTCCTCCAATGTTTTCTAGCAGGAGCACGATTCCGACAATTATACCAAACGCTGCTACGATGTGCTTGTAGTGCTTGTTTAGTACTGTTTGTTTCAACGCCCTCTCGGTCTTTCTTATGTCCTTGCCTAAATTTTTAGTATTCTTTGCCATGATAATCGAATAATCAATACAATGAGAGAATTAAAAAGGTATGCTCAGGCGCCTAGTATCGGGGAAGAGCCGAACCCTGAAGGCTTGGGCGCCACTCCCTGCGCCCCCACTCCACGTGATAGAATGGCCCTCAGAGTCCCTACTCCCTGTTTTGTCAGATACAGAGGCTTGTTTGCCTCCGACTCGCGTTTTTCAGCAAAATCAAGCACGCCCTTGTGCTTGAGCTTCTTTAGGTTGTACCAGGTGCATGACCTGGAGAACCCGTATTTCTCGTAGATGTACTCCACAAAGCTTGTCGCTGTGGATATCTCGTCAAAGCCGATCTCCGCAATTATTACCTGCTCTTTCTTGGTTCTAACTAAGGCTTGAATCGAATTCTTGATATATTCTCTATATATTCCTCGCATAGGGCACCACCAAAATTTGAAAGACAGAAAGCCCTTATGCGATTGTCGGCAACAATGAGATGTTCATGTTGCCTCCAATAAAGAAGCACTTAATAGCTACGCTAACTACAGTCCTGTACGCATGAGATACGTTCCAGCCGAGTTGCATAGTTACACTTGATTGTATTGTGCATACCATGATATTTAAATCTTTTCTACAGAAAGTCTAGCGACGATGTTGTGATTCCTTGATTTTCGACTTAAACACGCTAAGGGTTGCGGCATTGGTCGTCATCGCCGTTATCTATGCTTGCTATGACCTTTTCAACAAGCGTGACATACCAAACATCGTAGCATACGCGAGCGTTGCCGTGGGAATCGTGTTCACGCTCACCTTGGGAACGCAGACGATGATATTCAGCATTCTTGTCGCACTAATAGTCGCAGCAGTCTCGTATGTTTTCTATAAGATAGGCCAGCTTGGGCTTGGCGACGGGTTTGAATTTGTTGCGATCTCCTTGATAATTCCGATGCAGCCCGTCCCGCTGCTCTTGGGGGCTGCGCAATTTGGGCTTCCATTCATGCTCTCGGTATTCATCGCCACCGGCTTTGCTGCGATAATAATGGTGCCCTTGTATTGCATTTCAAGGATGAAGAGCAAACAGAGATGGGACGCGCTAAGTAAGGCAAGCGACAACACGAAGATAAAGGCGGCGATAATGGCGCTTGCATATGGGTCGCTGCTGCTTTTCATGATATACTCGTTCGGATTTAGCATCGGCGCTCTGGTGGTGATTGCGGCGATAGGCATCCCATCGGTCATGGCGATATTCTATGAGAAATCGATAATGATGCAGATGATAAAAAACGTCTATCCAAAAGAGCTCGACGTTGATGACATAATAGCGGTCGGCCTGATGAGCAAGGTAGACATAGCATACTTCAAGGGGCGATCGAAGTCCTTTGGAAAGCTTGCGACATTTGAGTTTGTTGCAAAGGCGAAAAATTTGAGGAGGAAGCTGCCGGTCTACAAGAACGCGATTCCTCTGGCGTTCCCGACGCTAATAGGCGTGGTCTTGGCGCTTCTTTTCGGCAATCTTTTGCTCTTAATCGTGTAGCGGGGGAAGGATTTTAAATCAGTAATGTATAGGTGTATTAGGGGTTTTGTGGTAAGGCATACAAGGGAACATGTCAGGAAATTCTGGATGGTGCAAAACAGGCGCACGATCGGGATGCTAATGGTGCTTTTTGGGGTTCTTTACGCGATAGGCTTCATGTTTTCATCTCTTATGGAAACTAATTTCGCAGACAGCATCTCTAGCGTCTTGGTACTCTGGGGCGTACTTTTCGTCCTTGCGATAGGGGCTGTGGTATTTAGCGTCGCAAAAAAACATGGCGGCACTACTGCAATAATGAGTGGGAGCGAACATAGAATTCATTCTAGAAACATCGGAATCTTTCTTATAGCGATGGTGATTGGAGCGATACTCTTCGCACTGCCGGTTGCGCTCGTGCCGATGGCTGCATCGCTGATGGTGCTCTTTAGCATCGGCGGAATACTTCTTTTGCTATACACTTTTGTAAACACGGTATTCGGGCACAGCTATTACGAACTTGGGATCGCATCATTGATAATGTGGGCAGCTTTCGTGGTGACCGCTTTCGGATTTGCTGGCATGCTCTATTCAAATCCTCCCGCCTTCCAGGCAATATCCTTCATGACCACGGCGATAACGGTGGTGATAGTACTTGCGCTGACCGGGGTTGTGATGATGTATAGGGCCTCGGAAGAGTTTCATAGGGAATTCAGGAAGGTAAACAGGATAAGATAGTTAGTAAGGACGCTTTTGCTTATAGAAGTCGGTGGACATTTCCAGCCTTGTTTCTATGTTGAGCAGCAGCACGTTTTTTGAGGTTGCATCCATTTTTAGTGTTGCATCGACAAGCTGGTTGAGCCATTTGAATTTTTGGTCCGGATCCGCGGTGTAGACGGATATCTCGCCTATTACCTTTTCCATTTCCTGCCAGTTTGGGGCGTTGTTCTTCGCCTCTTCTTTGTAGAAATTGATCCTGGCCACCGCCTTGTTCTGCAGGTCCGCAAGCTTTGCCTCTATCCTAAGATACTCAGTTGTTTCAGCAGAAACAAATTTCTTAAGACTTGAGAGTTTCTGTGCGTCGTTAAGCATTATTATTACGTTGTTTCTCACAATCGGATGTGTATTTGCTTCGAAGAGCTTCACGAGCATTGCCGGTTCGTTCTTTAGAGCCTGCGATGCTTTGCCATAGTAGTCAATGTGGATGTATTCCGGGTTCTTTCCGCTCGCAATCTCAAACATCAAATTCTTGTCGTTTTGGTATAGCACTATTGCATCCATCTTCTCTCTTTCCACCCTAGATGCCGAGAGTGGCACAGGAAGGGTCTTTGTAGGATGCAGTTCGGCCACCTTATTGTTTTGACTAGACCTATGGAAAAAATTCATTTTGTCGCCCGAAAAATGTACTGAACTTACTTCAACAGGCATATTTAAATTCGTTCGCTAATCGAACGTTTCTTATTGTCGCCGAAAAATCTGGTACTGATATATTTTTGACGTCGATTTTATTTGCATTTTTAGGAAATGTTGCTGTGCATCATTATTTGGCGAAACTTCTGTAGATGCTCCTATAGAGCGCAAATATGGTTATGAGCATAAGTGCTAGGACGATTAGGATGAATGAGACCAATACCCCGGCCATGGCTCCTTGGTTGCTGGTGGAAAATAGGAGATAAACGACACCAGAGTATATCACGGAGAGCCCGAGTGCCGCAACGCACCAGACGGTGAATACCCTGTTTATTATCTGTGCATGCGCGGTGGTATTCTTATCTAGCCCGAGCCTGTATACAAAAGATGGCAGATTCAATAGGTACGGATATCTTTCCAGCAGCGGGTATCTAAAGCAGATTATTAGCAGCACGAATGCGATTATCACAGTATAGATTAGCGGGAGTATGATCAGCTTTTGGTTTGACGAGATCGGATAGTAAAAGAGGGCGCTTAGCCACATAGCTATTGTTATGAGCAAGACGACAATGATTGCAGCCTTTGCGTTCTTCTCAAGAGGTAAGCGTTTTATTTTCATTGGTGTGATTTTTGCGCTTGCCATGAATGGATAGGGTAAGGAAAGTATAAAAGCCAGATAGAGGTTTGCTCCCATCGGGATTTGAACCCGAGTTTTAGGGTTGAAAGCCCCACGTCCTTGACCGGACTAGACGATGGGAGCGCCTAACTGATAGGCTTTAATCTTTATTGCTCGCTAATTTATTAATACTGTCTGATTGGGGGTTAAATGATACTGTCCGACTTTGACTTAATGAATATGATAAAGAGCAGGAGGCTAATCATAGAGCCTTTCTCTGAAACTATAGTTAGGGAGAACGGCGTTGACTTTAGGCTTGCTGATGAGATAGGCAGGCACAAGCACATGGGGGATGCGTTTGTTATGGAGCCGCAGGACAAAGACATCATCGCATCGGCTTTTGATATAGAGAAAGGGGTGAGCGAGATAGTTGTTGGTGGGAAGGAGCAGGTCCTTCTTTCTACAAACGAGTTCATCAGCATGCCAGATGACGTTGTCGGATTCGTGGAGCTAAGAAGCACATGGGCAAGGCACGGGCTTTCGATGCCGCCGACGATAATCGATGCGGGTTTTAAGGGAACGATAACTCTTGAAGTGATAAACAACGCGCCTTACAAGATAAGACTGCGACCGATGACAAGATTTGCGCACATAGTTTTCATAAAGGCTACAAGCAGGGTCGAGAACGCATACCAGGGCAACTACAATTTGCAGCGCGGCGTAAGATTGCCAAAACCGATTCAGGAATAAGGGCGCAGCTAAACAAAATTAAATATAGGGGATCTGCCCCTAGAAGTTAAATAAAATTTATCTCGAAAGATCTGATGCTTCTTCCCTTGATACATCGTCTGTTCTTGTGCCAGGTACTGAGGAAACAAGCACTACATCTCCAACATTCTTCACGTTCTTATAGAGAATGCTTTTTTGCCTCAAGACAACCTTGACGTCTCCCTTAGCGTTCTTCCAAGGAACAGTCAAAAGTCTGCTGAGTTCTCCTCTTTCCAAGTCAACAATAACGTCTTGAACATCGCCAAGATATTGTCCGGAATCACTGTAGATATCCATGTGATATATATCTGATATTTTCATTTGCTCGCCTGTTTAGCATACTTCTTATAGATTTATAAAGTTTTTCAGAATAGTGGAATAAGCAGCTGATGTGATTTAGGCCTAACTTTGAGGGTTTGAAGAGTTCCAGTTGAATGTTGTAGAGCCATACGAGCTATTGTAGATTGCAACGAGTGTATATGTTCCATTTATCCAATTGTTAGGTGCTGGAAGTGTTGAAGGGTGCCACATCACATTGAATGCGCCATTATTTGCGATTATTGTGTATAGATTATAGAATTTGGCAACGCCATTTGGTGTTATGAGATATGAACTAAATCCGTGTGGGTAAAGTGGGTAATGGTTCTGCGGTGCAGGTGAAATTGTGCCGTTTATCCGTATGGTGTTAAATCCATAATAGGTCGAATTTGCCGTGATATTCACTGTCTTAGGGCCTAGAGGTATTTGACTTGATGTTGGAAGTTGCACCAAGGAATAATTTTGTATGTTCCAATTGTTTACGGTGAGCTTTAGCGCAGTTTGAGCGTTGATGCCGCTAACATGTATTGGGGTTCCTTCCTTAGGCCCGTCGTTCAAAGAGAGCGTGGCTGTGTAGTTACCATATTCATTTCCGCTGGATTGCTGAATTAGAAGGTATACAGTATGCGTCCCGCTCGTATTCCCAGTATACTGTTCTACAAATCCGCCTCCGCTGGGCAGACCGGATTCGTATATTGAGGCATTGTTGGAATTCTGATAGTGCCATAGCGAAGGATAATAATCACCAGGCGAGGTATCAATGAAAAGTAACCATTCCCTTGCTGTAGCGTAGGAATCTTGTGGGTCAGTGGCATTCACAGTGATGTTTGGAAGTAAATATGAATTATTTCCTGAGGGTGTTTGTGTAATAGTGCTTGTAGTTGGAGTGAGGGATCCATTAGGTGCTTGGGGTATTACAAAATATGCAACAAGCGCCAAAATAACAATTATGACTACGCCTGCAATCAAAATTGGGGTGCGGCGTGAGCTATTGGTAGATGTTGGCTTAAGCTGCTGCTCAGATGATGATGGACCTGCGGGTGTAGAAATCGGCATATGCTGGGGCATACTTTGCTCCTGGGTATTATTTCCTCCCTGTTCCACCGCATTGATATCTTGTCCGTCTATGATGTACACCCAGTTCTTATCATCAAATTCTTAGAAATATTATTTCTTTAATGCTAATGCTTTTATAGGTATAGGAACTTGACATTTATAGGAACTTGACATTTACATTTCATCACCTCGTCAAAATCAAAACCTTCACATTTTGTATCGCAGAAGGTGCGCAAGGAGGCAGGAAAAGATGTGTATTGTAACCTTTTTGAGTCCAAAGAATCTATTTGCCTCAAGACCAAAGACTTCTTTTAGTCTTGAGAAGACATGCTCCACAGACCATCTCTTTCCATAGTCAGGATCTTTCGGCATTTCCGATTTGTAGTGGCCCCTTCCATTTGTTGCAATTACAGGAATCATACTGTCGTTTCGCAGTCTGGATTTTATGTCTGCGCTGTCATACTGCGAATCTGCAAGAAATTTGGATTGGTACTGCAACACTGCAATTTTCTTCACTTTATTGTACAGCGGATCGAAGAGTTTCTTGTCATTGGTGTTTGCAGGAATCACTTCTACCACAATTGGTATCTCAGTTTCTGCATCCACTATTATATGCAA
>JBOGSA010000006.1:0-13272 GCA_050749785.1 Candidatus Micrarchaeales archaeon
TTTACCCTTCTCAGATTGAGCCTGTTGAGCGTCTCTGTTATGCTGTATCTCACCTTGGTCCTTCCTCTCACCCTTACCACTGCGAGTAGTTTATTCTCAAGGTTCTTCTTTGCCATAAAAAACACGAAGATGTTCTTACTTTACAATATTATATGTTTGAAAAGGTTTTTATTGGTTGCCCAAGTCATGCCCTTGTGGAGTTTTTGAGCGCCCTTTCCAAATCCCTCTTGAAGGTAGGCGAAGATGCCTCAACGCCCTTATCAACTTCCACATCCTTCCAGTAGTCTGCGGTTTCAAGGAACATTTTCCTGACACCTTCATTGTAAAACGGCATGTAAGAAAGCCCTTTCTTGAGTTCGTAATAATCCTCAGAATCGAAATGCACAAATGAAAGGATGTGCTCGCAGGCTTGGCGAAACTCGCTTCCCTGCTCATTTGCAAATTTCACGTTCTCCACAGCCTTTGGCCCGAGGTCCTTGGTTACGATAAGGAATGCGCTCAGAAGATTGTCATATCTTGCTTCCTGATTCCTTTCCACCTGCAAATTTTTCTGCCTCATTTAAACACAGCTTGTTTATTTTGGACTTTCTTAAACATTTGCCATGAGTTCGTATAAAAAAGAATCATTTGGCTATCAATATATCCAGAACAATTTCTATCTCTTTCGGAGAATATTTTCTAACCACTCTTTTATCTATAATGGACATCTTCCTGTGCTTTTTTGCAAAGAAGGATTTCACCAATTTTATCTGATCTTCGAATGCCGATTCTCTTTTTCCGAAGGCGTAATAGTGTATAACTGCCTTTTTCTTTGCTACTTCAAGCGCAGCGTCAAGAAAATCGTATGCATCTTTCGGCAGTGGCATGATTATCCTATCGGCGAATCCCCTGTATTCGTGCGCAACCTTCTTCACGTCACCCACTTCTGCAATTACATTCTTCAAATGATTGAGCTCTATGTTCTTTTTCATATATGCGCACGCGCTTTTGTTGAGCTCGATACCAACAACTTCAGATTTCTTGTGCATCTTTGCAATCTCTATTGCAAATGGCCCCATTCCAGCGAACATCACAATCACCTTCTCGTTGTTTTTGACAAGTCTTGCTATCCTTAGCCTGTCGAATGCGAGGCGCGAGGAGAAGAAAGTTTTCCTTATGTCGAATTTCAGAAGCACTCCATTCTCCTTGTATTCTGCAACGAAGTTTCGTTTTCCGAGAATGTGCACGTATTTTCTTGTCCTGTACTTTCCCCTTACCGCGCCACCCTTGCTTATCACAGTCTTGATGTTCTTGTTTGTTTCCATTATTGCGCGTGCAATCTTCTTTGCCGGTTCCCCTTTCGCATCAATAAGTGCAATATTCCCCACAAGGTCGTAGCTCTTCGTAACATCGTCATATCTTTTGCCCAATTCCTGCTTGAGTAGCTGCCTATATCCACTCCTATCTCCAAGCTCCTCAAACTTTTTATCAACGAGTTTTGCACCCAGTTTTCTTGCCGCTGATTTTGCCTTTTTGTCATCAGTGCCAATCATCATAGGTAGGTATATAAATGAATTGTCACCATATATCCTGTGTTTAGCGGATAGCTGAGCGTGCACCTCCAAGTAACGGCGCGCCTTCTCGGCATGTTTCTTGTTCACTTTCAGTGCAAGCACAAGAAGCGTTATCCATTCAAACTATTTAAACCTAAAGAAGAGTGATGAATTGTATTTCGTAGTAAGAGTAACATCGAGCCAGGAAAAGATAACCGCGGACATACTTGAGTACAAGGTGTCCAAATCAAGCCTTCCGATAAACTCAATCGTTCTGGTCGAGGGAATGCGCGGCTACCTCATAATAGAGGCTGATAGCGAGGTATCCACAAGAGAGCTGATAATGAATGAACCTCACGTGAAGGGAATGCTCCCAAAGCCGCTAAGCGATGCGGAACTAGAGAAGATGCTTGAAGTCAAGCAGCACGTAGTGGAGGTTGCGATAAACGACATAGTGGAATTCCAATCAGGTCCGTTCAAGGGGTATAAGGCAAAGGTAATTAAAGTTGATTCAACAAAAGATGAAATTACTGTTGAACTAATGGACGTAGCTGTTCCTATACCGGTAACGACAAAATCCAACATAGCAAGAGTGATTCAGAAGGCAGAGAAAGTGGGATGATGAGATGGCAGACGTAACAATAAACGGATTAATAGAAGGAGGAAAGGCGACAGGAGGGCCACCTTTTGGTCCAGCTCTAGGTCCACTCGGAGTAAATGTCACAAACATAATCAATGAGATCAACGCCAAGACCAAGGCTTTTGAAGGCATGAAGATCGCAGTGAAGGTAACTGTCGACCCTGCAACCAAGGAGTTCAGGGTTGAGGTCGGTTCACCATCCACAAGCGCTCTAATACTAAAGGAGCTCGGAATACCAAAAGGAGCAAAGAACAAAGAAGAGGTAGTAGGCAACATAACAATCGAGCAGCTCAAGAAGATCGCGCAGGCAAAGGACGCATCACTATACGGCAATACACTTGCAGACAAGGTCAAGCAGGTGATCGGAACATGCAAGAGCATGAACATAACAGTGGAAGGTGCAAGCGCAATTGAAGCGATAAAGAAGATCGACAGCAAAGAGATCAAGATCTAAGCGCTCAAAACAACTATTTCTGCATTGTACGAAGGGCAACCCAGGGTTAATAAACCCGAAATACCCACTACAAAATGTGATTGACGAAAGCAAGTCAAGGTATTTAGCTATAGTCAATTAAGTGATTACGACAAGGTGACCAGATGATGGGAAGCAAGCCCCCGAAGAAACAGCAGAACATGGAGCTAATGGGATATCTCAACGAGAAGATACCGCTCATAGACGGCTACCTAAAAAAGGCGCTCACATCAGACCTCATGGACAAGCTGCTTGAAAGGGAAGGGTTCAAGCATGATGCAGAGGCACTCAAAAAAGGGATAAAAGAGCCTCTGCTCTACCTTTATGAACTGGGTGGGAAGAGGATAAGAGCAGCGCTCACAATGCTAATCATCGACACAATCGATGGCGATTCAAACAACTTCACCGAATTCTCCGCCATACCCGAGGCAATACACAATGCAACGCTCATACAAGATGACATCGAGGATGATTCGGTCAGCAGAAGGGGCAAGCCCGCAGTCCATATCAAATTTGGGATCGACAGGGCGCTGAATGCGAGCACCGCGGCATACTATCTGCCTGTCGCGTTCCTCAAGAACAGCCCGAAGATATCCAGGGAGCAAAAATACAAGATACGCGAGGAATACGAGATGGACATGCTCAAGCTCGCCCTGGGCCAGGCAATCGACATAGAACTAGGCAAGGGCAGCATAAATTACAAGATGAAGCGCACGGAAGGCAACTACATGGAGATAATAGCCTATAAGACCGGAACCCTCATGGGTCTTGCGGCAAAGATCGGCGGAATCGTCGCAGGCGCAGACGAAAGGACTATAAAAGCGCTCGAGGATTTCGGGATGAATCTGGGTCTTGCATTTCAGATACACGACGATGTGCTAAACCTCATGCCAAGCGATGTCGCAAAGAACAAGGGCGGAGTTGGCGAGGACATAACGGACGGCAAGCTGACGCTTCCGATGCTAAAGGCAATGCAGCCTGCCAGCGACTCTGACAAGAAGCGCTTTTTTGAGATATTGGGCATGAAGACCGCAGAGATGGAGCTCATAACGGAGGCAATAGACTTGATTAACAAATACGATGGCCTCAAAAAGGCGCAGGCGGTTGCAATCGAAAAAGGAAAGGCAGCGGCAGATATAATCGACAAGATGCTGCCCGAATCAGAATCAACAGAGCGCCTAAAGGACATGGTCGCTTTCGCGCTCAGCAGGACAAACTGAGCTTATAGTGTGCTAGCGATCCAATCCTCCTTTCTAATCTCAGAGCGCTTCAACCCAAAGAGCCTTTCTACATCTCCACTCATCTTGCCTATCTCGCCTAATATTTCACTGCAGGCATTGTCCTTCCTCTTCTTTGTAGACCTGTAATATTCAATCTCTATCTGGTAGAGCTTTGCATTTCCTTCAACCTGATTTAGGTCTACGGTGATAGGATACAGCCTGTTAGTTTCCATACTCTCGACAAACAGCACCTCCTTGATTCTCCTTGAAGTTCCGAATGTTTCGCGCTTCATCGCCTCCTCGAACACTTGACTTCCCGCATTGTATTTCTCCTCTGTCCTAAGCAGTATGCCCCCATCCGTGAAAGTACCCTTGTTCTTAACTATGACCCGCGGTTCTAGCTTGCCGAAATACATCACCCTTGCCGTTTTTTCAGCTGAGAGCACCCTGTACTCATTGATCGAATCAAACCTGAAGGGATTCGGATAGGTGGGCCATCTCCTAAATCCCTCGATATTGCCTTCGTCTAGGGCAATTATGATTCCCATGAATGGTTTCTCATCAACTGAATCATATTTGATTTCATATTCTTTACCTGGCAATTCGCTTTCTAGACCAACAACAACTGTCGGCTTGTCCTTCACCCACCTTGCGTTGTATGCCATCCCCTTCTTTCCTACGCTTGGGACCGCGCCCTCTCTTTTCAGAAGGTTTCTAAGTTCCATAGCCCTATGCGCATCATCGTTGATGTATTTTATCTCCACCTGGGCCGTGTTAGGATCAGGCATTGACTCCACCTTTTCATTTGACAGGTCCTCTTTTATCCAAGAGAGCGCGATATCCGTGTCGATGCTCACGCGCATGCCTCCATGCTTGAAGACACTTCTATAATATTCGGTGTATATGTAGGGCCTAAAGTTCGTAACTCTCAAAGTGTGCTCCGAATTGAGCCTGCTTACCACCTCCTCAACTGTTGCTTCACCACGATCTTTGTGCTTTGAATTGAGGCTAGCGTATCCTGTATCAAAGATATGCACATCCTCGTCCTTTTTGAAAAAACCTACGCGATTCTTGCCATAATCCCTTAGTCTGGTAGCGTAACCCAACGGCATTGCATGTTCGGTCGTATCGAAATAGACGCTTCGAATATAGGCAGCTGCCTCTTTGTCCTCAACAACATCCGAACTTCTCAAAACTTTTTCAATAGACGAGTCGATGATGCACAGCTTCTCCTCCATGCGGTTCTTAAACAGCGGATCTGTTTTGTAATTTGTATTCATCTAATTACCTTCCTGTTGGCTTTTGCCATGCTTGCATTCTCTTCCACAGATTTCGCATTAAACTCGACAGCTTTCTCAAGCGCATGCTTTAGAACTCCGGAGTATTTGTCGGGATTTAGGTTCATGTCTATTTTTAGGTCGTCAATGTCAATCCAGCTCAGTTTGTTCACTTCAACCGGGTTCGGATTCGGCTTGTCGTTTGACCTGCCAACGAATATGTGGTCGAATTCGTTCCAGGCCTGCCCATTTCCAAGATCTTCTTGCAGTTTCATTGTGCATATCTCAGTGAGATCACATCTTATCCCAGTTTCTATGGCAAGCCTCTCTATTGCAGCCTCTTTTACCAATTGACCAGGTTTTGGATGTGCGCAGCACGTATTGCTCCAAACTCCTGGTGCAATCTCCTTTTCCATCGACCTTTGCTGCACAAGCAGCTTTCCATCCTCGTTGAATACGAATATCGATACCGCCATATGCATCGGGCTCCCAATTTTGTGCGCGTCTTCCTTATCGATGTATCCGATAGGAATGCCAAACTCGTTAACACATATAACTGGCGCACCGCCCCTGAGGCATCCATCAAGCCCTTTTTTAATATCACTCATATAGTCACGGAATATGTTCCTCTGAAAAGTTTTTAAAAGTCCATATCAATTCGTCAAAATGACGTGCCCTTCAGATGCTAAGAACGATGCAATAGACCATTAATATACTTATTTGATGATTTGTTTTCAATATAAAAAGAGGGCTTAGGCCGTGCAGTTGATTATTTGATAAAACAACGCGAAACAGACTCTGTAAAGAATTTCCAGGAGTTCATAAAAAAATACAAAGAGACAATCCACTCGAGAATATCGGGCTACCTCCCGAAGGAGAGGAACTTTTTCTATCAGGAAGTCATCCCATCTTATGTGCATAGGATGGGGCAGTACCGCAGGCCCTCATATGTTTTGCTCTGGACGATGCTTTACAACGGCGACCTAGAGGAGGCAATGCTTCCAGCGGCGATCCAGCAGGTTTCAGAGGACTGGATCCTCATGCACGATGACATACTCGATGGCAATCTTGTAAGGAGGGGAGGCCCATCCGCCCATGCGCAATTTGGAATAGATTACGCGATAATCGGGGGTGATGCACTCCATATCATAATGTGGAAGATGATAAAGGAGGCCACAGATTCGCTCGGAAAGATACGCGGAGAGAGATACTTCAACAAGGTATATGACATAATGTTTAGGACATCGTTCGGCCAATATCTCGACACCAGAATAACCACTGAGATCAGGGACATAACAAAATTCACGCTCCAGGATTATTACGAGTCAATACACGCAAAATCTGCGTACTACACCGTCTACGGCCCGATGCAGTGCGGCGCTATAGTTGCTAGCGCAGACGAGGAAACGATAAACAAGATCCCAGAATACGGCACTCCGGCCGGCAACGCCTTCCAGATAAGGGATGACATACTAGATTGCACCTCCACCCAGGAAGTATTGGGAAAAAGCGTGGGAAACGACGTGAGGGACGGCGCAAAGACGATAATCCTGTGGCACGCCGTACAAAATGCCTCTTCTGCGACGCTAAAGAAACTGGTTGACACCTACAAGAAGAGCAGGGAGGATAAAAGCGAGGAAGAAGTAAAGTTCGTACTTGACACTTTCAGGGAGCTAGGTTCGATAAACTACGCGATGATGGAAGCCGACAGGCTCGTAAAGGATGCGCAGGAAAGATTCAACAAAGTATCCAAAGGAATTCCAGAGGGCCCTGTCAAGGACATGGCAAGGGACTCAATAAGCAACACAATCAGTAGAAAGAAGTGAAAGAAGAATAAGAATAAAGTGCACACGACAACACGCTTTCCCACACAAGTGTAGTATTTCATGTCGTGAACAGGCTTAGCTTCCAAGTTCGGAATGGGTTTGGGCGTTTCCCTGTACCTATGGCCGTATGCGCTATTATATTGTTGAGAAAAGCTTAAATAGATTTCACAACGCTGCTTTTCTCTTAGAAAATCAGTTGACTATCTTGAGATTGTCGATGTTCTTGAGCTTGTTTATCTTCTTCATGGCTATGAATGTCGCAAGACCTATATTGTAGATATCCCTTGTCCTTCCTCTCGAGAAACTCCACACATCCTTGACTCCTGCGACTTCTAGAACCTGCTTTGCGACTTCTCCTGCCACAACTCCTACTCCTCGTGGTGCAGGCTTTAGTATAATTTCTGCGCTTCCGCACTTGCCCTTCACCTGCAGTGGGAAGCTGTGATTTGTTCCGCAGCTGCATTCCCATGATCCGCAGCCGAATGCGACGCTAATCATCTTCTTCTTTGCATCCTTTATCGCAGAATCGATTGCAGGTCTGACCTCAACATCCTTGCCTGTTCCGTATCCAACGTGTCCGTGCCTGTCCCCGACCACAACTGTCGCCCTGTACTTTGGCTTTCTGCTGTTCTTGGTCATCCTCTGCACTGAAGCAACCTCCAGAACCTTTGTCTCAAGGTCCGGGAAGAGCGTATCAATTATCTCAACTTCCTTTATCGGCTTTCCGCCCTCGAATATCTGCTCTATGTTGACTATCTGCTTTGACTTAACGAGCTCTCCGATCTTTGTTCTCGGGGTCCAGCTCTCTGGGTTGAACTTGACAACTTCTCTTTCCCTTCTATCGTATCTTATATTCAATCAATCACTTTTTTGCCGACTTTATTTTCTCCTTTGCCTCAATGAACAGCTTCGGCATCGAATCAGGCACTATCTTGCCCTTTATGTAAGCTCCAAACTGCGCTTCGTATCTCTTCGGCTCCTCCTTCTTCAATGCATCAGCGTATTTTGCTGTGAGCGAGCCGTTGTAAATTCCCTCATCAATCGTAAACTCTCCTCTGACCTTCATGCCGTTGTCCATGGCGCCCTTTGCGAATACGAAAGGGATTGAGTTGGCGACAGGTGAGCTAAGTCCAATGTCAAGTATGTATTCTACCTTCCTGTCAGCCTCGCTGATCTTTGAAGCAAGAAGCATTCCTGTAAGGTACGCAGTCGGCCTGTTGCTCCTGCTTGGCCATCCCATCTTGACTAGTTCGCAAGAATCGACGCTATATGATACAACATCGCCCTTTTCATTGTACTTGACAACCTGTCCAAGTATTCCCCTGTTGCTCTTCCTTACGACTATCCTTGCCATGTCGCCCTTCACAAGAGCTAGTCTCTTGTGGTAGTTGGTCTTTGCCTCTCTTCTTCTCCTGAATTTAAGTTCCTGGATGTTGTGCTTTGGCATAAATATCACTCGTATATTTTCTTGATCGTCTCGTTAATCTTGGCAAGCTCTTGTTCGCTCACTGACATTCCCTTCTCCTTCATGTGGAGCAGAAGCGATGCCTTGTCCTTGAATGCGTTTCCCTTGACTAGCAAATAGAACTTCCTGAATGCCTTGCTGTCTAGCTTCTTTGCATTCCTTAGCTCGTTTAGGAATACTCTTTGTGACCTGACCTTCTTCTCCCATGTGAGATTGCCTGATCTTGCCTTAAGCGTTCCCTTTCTCCTTCCCTGTCCTCTCTTTCTTCCTTCGCTTCTCTTCTGTCTGAGAATCTTTGACCTCTTGCTTGCATTATCCTTCGCCTTTAGCGCAATTATGCTTCCCTCGGCGATATGCTTCTTAATATCCTCTCTTGTTATCGCCTTGGCGACTTTTGCTTGTGCGCTAGGTTTGAACCTTATTGCGCTCTCTCCACGCTTCATTATCTGAGCGGCTACTCTCTTTGCGAATTTCAACGTCATAAAATCACTTCTTTGCCTCAGGCGCCGGTGCCACTTCTGGTTTTTCTACCTTTGGTGCAACTGCCTTAACTTCAGGCTTTGGAACTTTCTTTGGCTGTTCCTTTACCTTGTTTGCTATCCTGAGCTTGTGCTTATCTGCAATGCTTTGCATTGCAATTCTCTTCCTTCTTGAAATATCATGAGCAATCACCACCACAACTTTTGTGACGTCTCCCTTTGTTGCATCCATAAGCTCCTTCTCATTATGGACCAAGACTTGCTTGCTGCCATCAGATCTCAAGAACCTTATTGTGTCGCTGTTCTTGTAGCCTATGTGTGGCGTAGCCCCATATCCGCTGAGCGCGACTCTCTTCTTGTTGTCTGTTCCTCTTTGTTTTCTCCATCTGTGCGGTACCCTAGACCTGTTCCTTGTTCCGTATCCAGGAACCACAAATTTTGGATGCTTTTTCTTTTGCATTAATATCACTCTTCTCTGACCAGATACAATCCATCTTGGAACACTCGCGTGTCGTGTCCGAGCGCGCTGCAGCCCTTCCTTATGTTTGCGATTGTCTGGCTCACATCATAAATGTCGACGCCCTTGACCTTCACTTCTTGTCCCTTTACTTCAAGCTTGGTGTCGCCCTGTATCCTTACCTGCCTTGGCACTCTCTCGCCGAATATGTTCTTTATGAATATTATCTTTCCCTTAACCTCAATTGATATCGGGAAGTGCGCAGAGACTATCTGCATCTTTCTCTCAACGCCCTTTTCTACTCCCTCTACTGCGCTCTTGAGCTCTGTAGCAAAAGCCTGCTCAGCAAGAATTGATTTCTTCATGAGCTTCTTCTCTTTGGAAGGCTCGATGACTATCTTCTTTCCCTCAATCTTTACTTTAACGAACTTGTCGCTGAACCTCTTGATTGTGCTGCCGTCCTTTCCCTTCACGGTCACCACGTCTGCGTGGATATGAACTTCTACTCCGTTTGGGATTTCTATTTCGAACATAAACTCACTAATACACGTATGCCAGCAATCTTCCGCCGATCTTGTGCTCCTTTGCCTCTCTGTTTGTCATTATTCCCTTCGGCGTCGAGAGAATCAAGATTCCGAAATCCTTGCTCGGAATGAACCTTGTCTCGTACTTCTGGAAATCACTGAGCGCAACTGCGAATCTCGGCTTTATTATTCCGACATCGTTGATCTTCCTTGCAAGCATGATCTTTAGTTTTCTGAACCTTCCCTCCTTTACCTCATCAAAGCTGGAGATGTATCCGCTTCTCTTCATTACCTCCACCACAGCCCTTATCAGCTTGGTGTCGTTTATCGTGCATGAACCGAGCCCTGCTGTCTCGTTCACCTTTATCGTGTTTATCGTATCGGCTAGTAAATCCATCTTATCACATTATGAAAGCTTCTCGAACCCAAGGCCCTTTGCGTTCTCCCTAAAGCATCTCCTGCAGATGTAGAGCTTGTATGATCGAATCACAGCCCTAGATCCTCCGCAGATCCTGCACTTCCTGAGCCCACGGCCCTTCTGTTTTAGTTCGTATCGCATTTTCATTTGATCATCACTCGTTTGTAACATTCGCACCAAAGTGCTTTGTAATATACTCGATTATTTCGGCCTTTGTAACCTTTCTGTGCTCCTGTGCTGCCATGCTCCTTATCCTTCTCCTCTGCTCCACCCTTCTTCCCCTTCTTGCGAAGTTGGCGTTTATGTTCATTCCGAGCATCCCGATCTTCGGGTCGTACTTTACTCCGGAGAAGTCTATGTACTCCTTTATTCCGAAGCTCAGCGAGTTGTCGTTTATCGATTTCTCCCTGATCGTGTTGTTGTTCGCATCTAGTGCGCGCTTGAGCAGATCTTCTGCCGCGGCCTTCCTGAGCGTGACCATTGATCCTATCACCTGGCCTCTCCTTATGTTCAGAGATGGGTCCCTCTTCTTTGCGACCGTCGGAACGGAATTTCTTCCTGTGAGTTTTTGTATGAGCATCTTTGCGTTTGGCAGCAGCTGGTCGTTTGAGCCTATGCCTATGTTTATCACTACCTTCTCAAGCCTTACTTCTTGCATAGGGTTTGCCATATCACGCACCTGTAACTATTATGTTCTCAACTAGAGTCTCGAAATTGCCGTTCTTGCTCTCGATTACCACAGTCGGATTCCTGAGCATAGTTCCGCTCTTTATCTCCGTTATCTTTCCTGTCTCTGGTGAGTGGACTCCTTTCACCACCATGCAGCTAGCGCCCTGCGCAAGCTTTATCACCTTCGATATCTTTCTGTCCTCGATTATCACTGAATCATTCACCTTGACTTCCTTGTCGTAGTGGACCACATTGCCGTTGTTGAGCCTTACCATCTGCTTCTTCCCTGCCCCGATGTACTTTCCGATAACCTTGAGGGTTCTTTTGTGCTCCCCCTTGCCGAGTTTCTTTGCATCGAACATCCCATACTTTCCAACGTCTACAAGGTAGCTTTCATCGCTCGGTATGAGCTTGATTATATCGCCGAATCCGATCGGATACTTCTGGTTCTTTCTCACCCTTCCATTTATCTCGACTTTTCCGCTGATTATTATGCTCTTTGCCTCAGATGAGCTCTTCGCAACTCCAAGTTTTTCCCTTAGGAATGTGGCGAGCGCGACACTGCTGTTGAGCGTGTGCCTTCCTGGCATCGGCTTAAGTATGAATTTTGACTCCTTCCTCTTCAGCCTCATGTAAGGCGGGGCTGCGAGCCTCTTCAAATGTTTGCTTCCTCCTTTTCCTGCCATAATATCACTTTGTTGTAGCTGTTGCGCTCTTTGCAACCTTGAAACCATTTATCTTCTCCTGCCTGAGCTTGTCTGTCAGGTCGAGATCTATTAGATAGACGTTAGATGAAGAGATTGGTATGAACCTCTCCTTTCCTTTCATGTTCTTTCTGACAATTCCTTCAATAGTAATTCTTCCCTTGAGCATATCCACGTTTCCCACCTTTCCGCTCTTGCCCTTGTGGGCTCCTGACATGACCTTAACCGTGTCACCTTTTCTCACCGCTATGGTCCTCTTCTTTATCCCAAGTTTTGTGGTGAGCTCCTTTGATATGTGAACGTGAATGAACCTCTGCCTGAAATGATGAGGCGCGGTGAACCTGAACTTCCTCTGTTTTCTTGCCTTGCTGCTTTGTATGAACATAATACCACTAAACTATCCTTGATGCGATTCCAGCTACCTTTACGAATCGCTCAACAACTTCCCTTGCCATCGCGCCCTTAACTTCGGTTCCGATTGGCAGGTTTTCCTCGTTGATCATGATTCCAGCATTGTCTTCGAACTTGATTCGCATGTTGCTTGACCTTCTTATCTCGTCTCGCTGCCTAATCACTACGACACGAACTGGCTTTTTGAGATAGGTTGCAGTTCCCTTCCTTACGCTGGCAGATATTACGTCGCCGACTCCGGCGCTTGCCATCCTTCCGTGCTTTCCACCCTTCCCGATTATGTGGATCATCCTGAATTCGAGCGCACCGCTGTTGTCAGCGCATGTTAGCACAGCTCCTGGAACGAGCGTCTTTGATACTCTTGATGATAATCCTTTCATAAAATTCTACCTACTTGTCCTTCTTCACTACAGAGGTTATGACGAAAGCCTTTGTCTTGCTGAGCTTTCTAGATTCAGCAATCTTGACCACGTCTCCGACCTTTGCTGAGATGCACTCCGGATTGTGCGCAGGTATCCTAGACCTCTTTCTAAGATATCTTTCGTACTTGTAAATGTAGCGAGTGTAATCCCTTTCGACGATCGCTGTCTTCTTTGCCTTGTCGCTCACGACCTTTCCGGTGAACTCGGCTCCTCTAGTCTTGAGGCCTCCGTGAATTGCGCACCTAGGGTCGTTGCATTCCATTTTATTTCAACTCTCTTCTTTTGTAATACTTCAAGCCCTTTTCGAGCCTCTCTGCGGGTCGGAAGTTAACCTCCTCTCCCTTTACAACATACGATTTGCCACCGGAATAAAACCGGAATGTTGCTGATTTCTTTACAACCTTCTTAGTTCCATGTTTTGTCTCGAGGAAAAACATGTTTTTTGTTTCATCAACGATTAAGCCCTGCAAGCCAACCTGTTTTTTGTCCAGGCACCTTGTCACTTTTACTTTGAGGCCGATGAGTTCGCTAAGAACGATGTTCTTGTTGTTATACTGCATGCATGTATTGCTGTACTGACATTTTTATAGCTGAGTAGATATTTAAACCTTATCTCAGCCCTCTATTTATAGGGAGTTGACATTTTAAGTCTTTCTAGTTTTATATAACCCTAAACGCAGGTTCTCTTTTCTCTTCGACGTCAATCCCCTGCGTTAAGGCGAATACCGTATGAGAACATCGAAAATAAGAGATAAA
>JBOGSA010000007.1:0-44680 GCA_050749785.1 Candidatus Micrarchaeales archaeon
CCAGATAGCAAGCAAGCTCAATGTGTCGCAGCGCACTGTGAGACGCGCTGCGCAGCTTCTTGAGGATGCTAAAAAGGCTGAGCTCTTGGATGGGAGGTCCAGGACAGGCATCGCAGCAGCCGCGATATACATCGCATGCGTGATGGAGGGTGAGACTGTCACGCAACGAAACGTGTCAAATGCCTCGAAAATCAGCGAAGTGACGATAAGGCACCACCAGCAGCTGTTTGTAAAAGGGCTCAAGCTAGTCATCCTAAAAGCTTCCGATTCAAAGCGACCTAGGCGCCGCACCGCACAAAGGCATGGCAAATCGGATTCTACGTTCGCAGTCCAAAACCTAGATACGGCGTTGAAGACGATCAACGCCGCAGGAAAGAGCCCGACTCTTTTGGGCGCACTCAAGAACAGCGTCCAGGATAGAAAGCTTATCAGGGGGCTGCATGCGGTCGAAGCGCTCGGCAAAAAACTTGGCCTTGATGAGAAATACATCAATCAGGCACACGAACTATACCAAAGCGCATATTATGGCGGAACTTGGAATGGAAAGAGGGCCATGAGACTGACAATAGCGGCGATACAAGCGACCTGCACCCTGAACTATATCACAATTTCTGAAGAGGAATTTTTATCTAGAGCGGACCTAACAAAGGAAAATCTGCTTGCAGGTCTAAGAACGCTCAAAAGGCAAAAGCTGATCACGCCAAAAGGCTACCTGCCGCGCGCAGTATCCGCGCTCAACCTTTCCAAAGAGACTGAGGCACGCGCATCAGAACTAATAGACAAGATCGAGGAGGCGAAAATCTGGAAAAGGGCAGATCCACTAAAAATCGCCGCAGTTGCAGCATATTTTGCTCTTGCCGAGATGGGAAAGAGGAGAACTAAAAGAGATGTCAGCACCACCATGAAAATAGGCCAGG
The DNA here is from genome assembly GCA_050749785.1 of Candidatus Micrarchaeales archaeon. GTDB lineage: Archaea > Micrarchaeota > Micrarchaeia > Micrarchaeales > CABMGC01 > JAGWGI01. Next base: position 918 of record JBOGSA010000007.1, read on the forward strand.
CGAATTTCACCAGGGGGGCACGGAAAATAAACAAGCAGTTAAAGCTTAATTTAGATGCACACACAAAGATCGAAAAAATAATGGCCCTTGAATATCGTGCCACGGAAATCGCGAAGGTCCTCGAAAGATTGCCCGACATTAAAAATGCCCTAAACCTTCCCGATTCAATCCTTTCTAGATCAAAGGAGCTGCTAAACATGGCTGCGGAAAAGAACGTACTCGGTTTTATGCATAGCAAAACGGCGCTTGCATGCTGCATACGACTTGCATGCATTGAATCTAAGCAGCAAGTAGAATCCTTGAAAATATGCAAGGCGATTTCAGCCAATGAATCTAGTATATCAGCAGCCACATGGAAGATAGACAAAGGTCTAGGCCTAAATCTAAGAACAGCAGGCAAGGTTTATTGTAAAGGTGATTTTACCGACCCAAAGGCACACGTGCTTAAAATTGGGGAGACATTGAACCTATCAAGTCATGTGACATCACGTGCCGAAGAACTGCTTGTAAAGGTACAGGAAAAGAAAATTTTCCTCCGCCGGTCTTCGCGAGTTATCGCCTTAACGGTTTTATACTTCGCTGCCCAGGGGACTGAGCAGAAAATGACACAAAAATCTCTAGCTGACGCTGGAAAAATAAATCCATCTTCGCTGCATAGTGCATTAGCCGAACTCAGCGAGGCATTTGGAATAGAGACAAGACACAAAGCAACTCAGGAGGAACGAGCCCAAAAAATAAGGGAGGCAAGCCAGAGGCAAAAAAAGAAGCTAAAGGATAGCAGAGTTAAGGAGCTTGGAAACTTTGCGTTAAAGCTAACCGACACCCTAAACTTAGATTCAACCTCCGCTGAAGAGGCAAAACGTATCTGGAGTATGGCAAAAGACAAACAGGTGATTCAAGGCAGGGACGAAGCCGGGATCCTCTGCGCGGCGGTTTACGCAGCATGCAGGCTCAAAGACTCCTTCCACAGCCTTAGAGAGATCGTATCGAGGGCTAACGAACTCAATGGCAAATCATTTGATTACGGAGTAATAGCAGGGTACTACAATACGCTAATACAAGAACTTGAGATAAAGATGCCTCCCCCAGACATCGCAACAGGAGTTCTGCAGTTAGCGCAAAGGTGCGATGTATCAGAGTCGACAAAGAATATGGCCCTTAAAATATTGAAAAGAGTCGGAGATGAAGTGGTTGGCGCAAACCCATACACCCTTTCCGGAGCAATACTTTATGGGGCTGCTCGCCTGAGCGGCAACCTAAAGACACAGGCGGAGATAGCAAGAGTAACCGGGGTAAGCGAAGTTTCTCTGCGCAACAACATTAAGAAATTGAATGTGTAAGTGAGTGTGATACCTTGGCTCAAATCTTAGAAAAAAGGGAAAAGAAGCATTCTGTAGATGATCACCTCAGGGATACCCAAGAGGCTGATCTCACAAAACTGTGCACCGACATTCATAGGGGAGAGAACTTCTGCCAAGAGTGCGGGTTTGTGTCTCCGATACCAATCTACGATACTAGGCCAGAGAGGACAAGAGAAAGTGAGATAGCCTATGGCCACAGGGATTACTATTTCGGAAAATCCTCATACATTCCAGCAACAAAAAGAGATTCTGGTGGACTGACAATATCGACATCTATTCAACAGAAATTTTACAACCTGCGCATCTGGGACAACAGGATAGATAACGACTCTGATAGGGCACTAAACAAAGTATATTCTACCTTAATGAAATGCAGCGACAAACTAAGCATTACAGATCAAATGGTCAAGGAGGCATTCACTTTTTTCAGAAAACCGCAGATACGGGAGAAGGCCCGCGGAAGGGCAACAGATGGAATGGCGCTTGCCGCTCTCTACCAGATTTGCGAGAACCATAAGCTAGGCATTACGATGAGCGAGCTTTCTGATGTGATAGGACTAAGCACAAAAACGCTTTTCAGCTGTGTTCGTAGCATCAAGGAAGCGCTGCCATTGCCGAAGGAAGACGGGGCAGGCGGGGCGGTAGGCACATCAGTATCTGGAACGAAATTCATCTCCAAGATCGCATCCGTTGCAGGGATATCAGTAAAGAACTCGAGAATTGCATTTGAGCTGCTTGACAGATTGGAAAAGGAGACGACTTACACCCAAGGAAAGAATCCCAAAGCGCTCGCAGCCTCAATGATTTATTATGTTGAGATAAAGGACGCGCAGAGCGATATATCGCAAAAGGATATCGCAGATGCCGCATGCATAACAACTGTCACAATAAGAAACAGGGTATTGGAGCTTCAAGAAATAGTGGAGTCTCTGTCTAATTTTTCTTTTCCGGTTTGACCGTGGGAAAGAGGATTGTGTCCTTTATCGAAGGAGCATCGGCTATTAGCATCACGAGTCTGTCTATCCCAAAACCCAATCCAGCAGTCGGGGGCATTCCATATTCTATTGCCTCAAGGAAATCTTGATCTGTAGGTGCAGCCTCAACATCGCCCCTCTTTCTCTCACCCTCCTGGTCCTCGAACTTCTTCCTCTGTTCAACAGGATCAGTAAGTTCCGAGAAGCAGTTTGCAACCTCCTTGCCGTTTATGAAAAGTTCAAACCTCTCACTGAGCTTCGGGTTGCTACGCTTGTCCTTTGTCAGCGGGCACATGTATCCAGGGAAGTCGACCACAAATGTCGGGTCCTTTAGCCCTGGCTGCACATATTTGTCGAAAAGCGCATCAGCGACATGAATCGCATTTTTTATCGGAATATCAAGTTCCTCCTTCTTTGCAACCTTTATTGCACTTTCATCTGTCAGTGTGGAGATGTCTATTCCAGACTCTTTCTTTATCGCATCGACCAGATAGACCTTCTTGAATGGCGGCTTGAAATTTATCTTCGAACCCTGATATTCGATCTCATGGCTTCCCTTTATTTTTTTCACGAGCCCGCCAAGCAACTCCTCTGTCATCTTCATGAATTCATTGTAATCGGCGTATGCCTGGTAGAATTCAAGCGCAGTGAATTCCGGGTTGTGGTTTGCGTCAACCGCCTCGTTCCTGAAATCCTTGGATATCTCGTACACCTTCTCCATCCCGCCGATTATCAACCTCTTCAGATACAGCTCATCTGCAATCCTCAGATAGAACTCAGTTCCCAGATAGTTGTGGTGCGTAACGAAAGGTTTTGCGGCAGCTCCCCCGTAGACTGACTGCAGGATCGGCGTCTCAACTTCAAGATATCCACGCTCATCAAGAAACTTCCTTATGTAGCTTATAACGGCAGCACGCGTGGCGAAAGTCTTCCTTGATTCACCGTTCATTATCAGATCAAGGTATCTTTTCCTGTATCTCGTCTCTATGTCCGTGAGTCCATGGAACTTCTCCGGCAAAAATCTGAGCGATTTCGCAAGCATCTCTACAGAGCTGACCTCTACGCTTATCTCCCCGCGTTTGCTCTTTGAAACTTTTCCTTCGATCCCAACAATATCGCCTATGTCCGTGAGTTTCACAGTCTCAGAAGAGCTCTTGTCGAGATCCTCAGTTTTTATAATCAGCTGTATCTTTCCCGATCCGTCAAGAAGATCGGCGAAATAGAGCTTGCCCATCTCCCTCATTCCAGTCAGCCTGCCAGCAACGCTCACCGTCTTGCCCTCAAACTTCCCAAAATTCCCCTTTATCTCCTCAGCGTGGTGTGTCTGCTCGTAAGAATAAGGATAAGGGTCTATCTTCATTGACCGCAGCTTCTTTGCCTTCTCAAGCTTTACGGAATCGACCAATGCAGCACCAATACGGATTCGTAGATAAGATATAAATAAACCCAGATTTTATTCCGCCGAACCTATCTGATTAGAATTTGGTGGGCCTGGAGGGATTTGAACCCCCGACTTAGAGGTTAAAAGCCTCCCACTCTGGCCAAGCTGAGTTACAGACCCACTACTAGATATGCAGGTTATGATATTTAAAAGAATTACCAGCGGCTCTATACATGCAAGCAATGTTTTTATACTAAGCTGTGATATAGAATTGGAGATAACATGGAAGCATATTGCATGAAGTGTAAGGAAAAGAGGCAGATGAAGGACGCAAAGCAGGTCACGATGAAGAACGGAAGGCCGGCGATGTCGGGCTCATGCCCTGTCTGCGGAACAAAAATGTTCAAGATCGGCGGGAAGTAATCGATAAAAAGCTCACCGTCAATAGCATCAAGAGTTTTGCGGAGCTATTGCACATTCCTTTTATTTTGAAGGAGGTTTTACCCTCCCAGATCACCGACATACTTGAGTGTGTCTGTGCTTCCCGGTTTATTCGGCGATCCTGAAACTATAATGTACTTGTTTATCCTGTTCTGTTTTGCTATTTTGGCCACAAGTTCAAGCATCTCGTCCATGCTGTTGTACTTTTTCATCGGCATGCATCTTATCCCATAGTAGACGCTGAGCAGCTTCCTCACTTTCTGGTCAATTACAAGGGCTACCGTATCGGTCTTCGGCCTAAGCCCTGAGATAATCTTTGCTGTCGTACCCCCTCTTGTTGGTATGAAGATGCAATCCGTTCTGTACGAATCAGCAAGATCAGAAGCAGCAAGTGCAATTCCAACATTTAGCTTCTTGATAGTCTGGCGGCGCTGCACTGGGTTTGCTATCATCGAGTTCTCTGCAACACGTGCGGCCCTTGCAAGGAAATTGACCGCAGCTTCTGGATACTTCCCGATTATTGTCTCGTCGCTGAGCATCAGGCAGTCCACTCCTTCCCTTACTGCACTTGCTATGTCATTTACCTCAGCCCTTGTAGGAGTCGGATTATTTATCATGCTCGTAAGAAGTTGAGTGGCGACGATGACAGGCTTTCCAACTTCCCGAGCCGCAGCTATTATTACTCTCTGCACGTCAGGGATATGCTCTAGACTTACCTGTTCGGCAAGGTCTCCACGTGCAACCATCACAGCATCAGCCGCGCGCACTATCTCATCTATTTTTCGCACAGCATCACGCTGCTCTATCTTTGCTATTATGCACATGCTTCCGCTTGCTTTTCTAAGTTCCTTTATGTCGTTAGCCGACCTTACAAAAGAGATGCCGACGAAGTCAAAACCCAACTTAGATGCGAATCTTGCAAGTTCCATGTCGATTGGCGTTGGCGCCTTCAGGTTCATTGTCAATCCTAGAAGTGTTAATCCCTTTCTTTTCGAAATGATGCCATCTTCAAGTGCTCTGGAAATAACCGTTGTCCCTTTTATCTCTTTAACCTGGAACCTAGCAACACCATCGCCAATTTCAATAATTGCCCCCTTTCTTGCGTCCTTGTGAAACAAAGCATAGGAAACCTTTATCGTTCCACTTGCACCGTTGCTAGAAAATTTGATGATTTCCCCACGCTTAACGCTTATAGGTGTGTCAACCTTTTCCACCCGAACTTTCGGTCCTGGTAAGTCTGCAAAGAGCGCAACCTCCTTCTTTAGTTCTGCAGCTGCCTGCCTGATTCTTTTCACAGCTTCAATCCAGCTCTTCTTGTCTCCGTGGGAGAAGTTGATCCTTATTATGTCGGCGTGCTTGAGAACATGCCTAAGCACAATCTCGTTGCTTATGCTCGGCCCGTATGTAACAATCAGCTTTGTCTTTATCGTTTTATCGCCTTGACTTTAAGCGCCCTAAGCAGGGATCGAACCTGCGACCTACTGGTTAACAGCCAGTCGCTCTACCACTGAGCTATTAGGGCACGTTTTATTCTTTGAAGAACGCAAATTGCTGAGCAAGATTTATTATCTTCACGTAAAGATAAGAGTGCTCGCCGAAATCGTTCGAGAAGTCAACGGCGTTTGTTGCGAACTTGTACCGCGCAAAGCCGTACTTCATCTTAACATTGGAGATTGAATAATAAAAGGTTTTCTTCTCCCCTGAGAGCTCCTCTACGATATCGAACGCGCCCAAGACCGTCTTGCCCTTGTACGGGAAAGCATACAGGTATTCTATTCCCTCGCGCATGGCGCCTCGCTTTATCGCGCTCTTCACCATGTCATCGATTTTCTTTATGCGAACGCAGCCGATATCCTTTATCGCCGTCGATTTGGCGGGCTTGAATTTTGAGAGGTCTATGTCAATTAAGTTTGTGTACGAACTGCCATTCTGCTGCTCGAAGCTACTCACGAATTCTACTCTGTTCTGCTGCTCGGTTCCGTAAACGTAACGTATGGTATCGGCTTCGACCTTTATGTCCTTGTAAAGAGCAATCACCTTGCTTCCCAGTGATTCAGCAAGTGCAATGACTCTGTGTTTGCCCCCAGAATTCCATATCAGCAGTTCTCTTGCAGATGTATCAAACCTTGATGAGAAGCGCGCAATGTCCTCTATGGTGTCTGCTTCAGTGTAGAGCAGTTCCTTTCCCCCTTTATCCTTCTTTGCCTCCTTTGCCATAGACTCACGTTGTGTTAAAATAAGAGAGCACGTAGTGGATTGCAAGCATCACTGCATATGTCGGCTCGTAGATTATCGGCGACAGATCCACTCCTTGTCCTATGGCTGAAAAGTCGTTGAACAAGCTTGCCTGCGCTACCATATTTATCCGATATGACTTGGAGATCAGCGCGCTTGTTGCGGAATTAATTGTTATGTTGTAATTGTAAACTCCCGGTACGTCAACGAAAACGGGATAGACAAAAGAGCTTGTGGTTGAGTGCAGTGCGATGACCACATCCGACACATTCCATCCTGCCAAGCCGTAGGCGTTTATCAGGAAAGGATCATCGGATATGCCTGTGTTGTTTATCGTAACCCTTAGGTTGTAGGGCTGCCCTGTTCCAACGTTGAAATTTGTTGGGGTTACGCTGGTTGTGAATACATTTGTTGTCACATTCACAATCGCCATGAAAGTCAGATTGCCAAGTCTGGAATAGTTTCCTACATTAACCGCCTGCAACTGCAGTGTGTATGTCCCGTTAACCGTGTTGGGCGCTGTTGTTATCTTGAGCTTCATCGGATTCTCATAAAGCGGAGACGCCTGAGCCGACCACCCATAAGGAAGGTTTATCGCCTTGAATGTGTTCCAGCCGATGTTTATCACCTTGCCGCTCGCATTTGTCGTGGTTGCGGAGGCAAGCACATAGAAGCTCTCCCCAGGCCCTACCTTTCCGAGGTATACGCTGCCGTTGTTGTATAGTGTGCCGGTAACAGGTCCTTGTATCTGTAGATAAGTCGCATTGACAAAAGATACGAGTACGAGCGCTGTGAATAGACCTGCAAAAAGCGAAATTCCTCTCATTTTAACCACTAACCATTAAATCTTTAAAATTAAAAATCAGTAGGTTCTTCTCAGCGAACCTGCCTGAGCTTTGATACCAGAATGTTGACGTTCCTTGCAAGCATCACAGGTGTGTCAGTGTTGAATACAATGTAGTCTGTCATCCCAAACAGCCTGTCTATTCCTGCGCCCGCTCCCTTCTTTGTCGAAACGCCGTATCCTCTCCTTTCAAGTTTCTCGCGCTCAGAGAATTTGCTCATGCTTGTTGGATCATCTACTCTTCCTCTATCATGCAATCTCTCGAATCTTGTCTGGAGAGGTGAAACTATTCCTATAATGTAGAATTTCTTTAGCGTCTTCTTGAAGTATTTCACCTCGTAAAGGTCGCGCACGCCGACTATCGCCACATTCTTGTTATTTTTTACATAAGGCGCGATCTTCTTCGCAGCCATCCTTGCCACTATGTCCCTTCCAAATCTGCTTCGCATCTTTATTGAATATTTCCTGATGTTATCGCCAAGCGGCTTCATCTTCTCCTGCCGCATCTTCTCCCTGACCTGGTCACCCATCTCTATGAGGTGAAAACCCTTCCTCTTGAGAATTTTTGCAACAGTGCTCTTTCCAGAGCCAGGCAATCCAATCACGCAAACTATCATATCATCACTAATGAATCAGGCTTCCAGCCTTAATCGGTCTGTCAAGCGTTAGAAGCGCAACACCCGTTTCGTCTTCAGCTGCAAGTATCATGCCGTGGGACTGAGCTCCTGCAATCTCCTTTGGATCAAGGTTCGCAACACATATCACAGACTTGCCGATAAGCTCCTCCTTTGAATACCATGGCTTTATCCCGGCTACAACGTGCCTCTCCCCAGCCTCTCCAAGATCGAGCGTTATCTTATACATCGGCTTTCGCGCCTGTTCGTGTTCTTCGACACTCGTTATCTTTGCTACACGCAGTTCAAGCTGCTTGAAGATGTCTATGCTAGCCATATCAAACATCTTAAATATACTACAAGCTAATTTTTAATGGTATTTATGAGAACTTTCATTGCACTAGACATTCCCGAAAGCGTAAGGGAAGAGATAGCGGCAGTATCGCGCGAATTTAGCGGCGATGGCGTTACGCTCGTCAACAAAGAGGCTATGCACCTCTCCATACACTTCCTCGGCGATCTCACAGACCAAGGCATACAGAAAGTAAAGGATTCAATTCAAGAGGTCGAATCGAAAAGTTTTGATGTTCAGGTAAAAGGCCTAGATTTTTTCTCCCCCTCATTTCTCAAGGTAATTTTTGGAAAGGTAGAGGGCGGAGGAGAAGAGTGCTCAAGAATATATGAACAGCTCGCAAACTCTATGGTTGCAAGAGAATTCGAGCTCGAACCGGGACAATACACTCCGCACATAACTGTTGCGCGAGTTAAGAGAGTAAGGGATCCGCGCAGTATTGTAGCACTCGTAAGGAGCCACAGCGAAACGGATTTCGGGACATTCACTGTAAACTCTATAAAATTGAAGTCCAGCGAACTCACGCCAGAAGGACCAGTTTATACAGATTTATACGAACTTAAGCTTTGATGCGCCCACCTTGAAGGAATCAGGAGTGATATCATTAACAAGCTCTCCTGCCCTATAAACTCTGTCGATAAGCAGAACATCGTAGCAAATTCCAGTCTTTAGATCAAGTGCCACATGCCTCTTCAGATTTCCGAACAGATCAACTTCTATCAGGTCTCCCCTGTAGACTTTGTGCAATGCCTCAATAGCCTTGACCAATGTTTTGTCGCCGTTCTGCATCCCGATTATGCGCATCTCCAGATTCGGGCGTTTGAATTTGCGTAGCATTCCATGTATCCTGTCAATGTCTAATTTATCGAACGGAAGTGAAGACCTTATCACTATGCCGCTTTGTGAATTCACATCATACATTGTTATCAAGGTGTCAAAGCTCATGTCAGTAGCAATGATATACCTGAATTCCGGCTCATTAAGCGTTTTAAAGGTTGCTTCACATGGCCCAAGCTGCAGTGTGGTATTCTTTATCATCGACAAAGAAGTGTGTGGCCTGTTATTGGACACCACCGAAGCCTTTGTGCTAAATACAATGCGGTTGCTCCCGAAATCGGCTTTCGCCATTTCAGATCCAAACGCCTCCCAGTAGTCCATGTGCTCATCCCTAATTAAGAAGATAGTCCTTAAAAATGTAAACCCGAGCGCAGCTTTTTATATAAGTTAGTAATAATACAATAGTCAACAGTTACAATCGGTGTTATATTTGGGAAGTATTCCTAGGAAATGGAAAAAGAAGGGCAGAATGCGCTGGAAATGGGTAAAGAAGCGAAGGAAGAGGATCAAGAGAGCGCAGAAGAGGAGAGTAGGAGAACTCTGATTAGTTTATCCTCCTCTTTTTCTAATCAGATACAAAGAACATACTCTAAGCTATGCTTCTTGCCTGGTATCTGCCGCGCTTTTCTATTTTGTGCAATCTCTCAAATATCCTCTTTGAGTCTTTTGAGACCTTAGCATAGCCCCTTCCAAAATCCCTGTAACATTTTTCGTTTATCGCCCTTTTCATGAGCAGCAAATCGATAGCTTTCTCTTCAGCGCTGCTTGTTATCTCAGAAAGGCCAAAATCAATTACGAAATATTCACTGCCAAGTTTCATCACATTTGCTGGCGTGAAATCTCCATGCGCAATGTTTCCATTGTGCATCAGACCGAGCTGTTCTCCTATTTTTCCAAAATCTACATGGCCTATCTTGTCATCGGTTAACAATCTACCCTCAATCCTATTCACATATATCGAAAAGCGACCGACACCTAGAAGCTTCGGCGCATTCACCCCAAGACTATCTAATTCGTAGAGAATCTTTGCTTCCCTTTTGGTTCGAGTTTCCCTCAACTCCTCATCTATCTCGCCTATCCTGTAATTTTTTGGCAGTCTTTCCTTTACCACCATCTCAATACCAAAAAGATTGGCAGAATATACCTTTGCCTCGGCACCAGAACCTATCATTTTCATACAACGATCACCTTGTCTACTCTATACCTCTGCTCTATGCTGCATCTGTCCAGCGAAGAATCCTGTCCATGCCTCAGCATCCTTTCCCCTACAAACGCTATCATCGCGCCGTTATCTGCGTTGAACTCATCCGGTGCGTAGCCAAAGCTAATTTTATTCTCCTTTGCAACTTCACCAAGCATTTCCCTCAGTCTTTTACTCTGTGCAACCCCTCCGCATACGCACAGCTCCCTGCTCTTTGTAAGCATGAGTGCACGTTCCGTTGCTTCACAGAGCATTGAGAATGCAGTTTCCTGCAATGAAAAGCAGATGTCCTCAACTTTATTTTTTCCAACCATCTTTAACGCGCTTGTAAGAAGACCTGTGAAAGCAAAGTCCATCCCCTTGACCGTGTAAGGCAGCCTCACATATTTGCCATTTTGTGCAAGCTTTGCAACCGTGGATCCCCACGCGGGATTAAGCCCTGCCCCGCGTGCGAAATTGTCAATCATGTTGCCCACCCCAATATCAAATGTCTCTCCAATAATCCTGTAGGAATTCCCGTATCTTTTCAAAATCTGCGAATTGCCTCCACTCACATACAAAGCTAGTGGTTCCTTCATATTGGAAATCGATTTTGTAATCTCTACATGTGCGACTCCATGATTCACCTGTGCAATTCCCACATCTAGCTTTTTTGCAATTGCCTTTGCGGTAAGCTCTCCAACCTGTAGACAGGGTCCTAGGCCCGGACCCCGAGTATAGCCAACTCCCTCAATATCACTTATCTTAAGCCCGGTTTTCTTCAAGGCGAGGCTTACCACCTCTGTGGCATTTTTGGCGTGGAACTCTGCGACCTTTCCAGGAATGAGGCCTTTGTCAGTTATCTTGTACATCCTCTTCTCATTTGCGATTACCTCTCCATTGTCTACTATTCCTACTCCAAATGTGTGCGCACTACTTTCAATCCCAAGTACCAGCATCCGACGAACCTCTCCTAAGGAGTATAAATAAACAAATTAATATCATTGAGTATATGGAGGAGGAAGAACCTAACAGCGAGATAATCCACTTGATAAGGCGTTCACAGAATATCAATCCACAAGAGCGGATAAAGGCAGCAAAGGATCCGAAGCTACCTGAAGAATTCTTAAAGAAACTAAAGTTTGATCCAGATGAGACTGTCAGGGAAGTTGCCAAGCGCATAGTGGAAAAGAGGTTTCCCGATAAAACGAAGGCGTAGCAACTCAACGGCTTTGTGTAAATAGAGGTGTAATAAGGGCACTTTATACACATTTTTAGGACTTCTTACACATAAATAAGGACATGGCAGTTAAGCAAATGTGGTCATTTCGAATAAGCGGAGATGATGAAACAAATGTTCATGGAAAACAATATCGTGTTCAGATAAGCCAATTTGCCAAAGACAGTGGTGTCAAAGGATCAGTTCAAAATATTAAATTTAAATCAGAGATAGAAGTAAAATTGGCATTAGAAGATAAAGCAAAGTCGCAGGAATTTAAAGATGAATTATCCAAAACTTTAGATAAGGAAAAGCTGGATAAATTGAAATTTTCCGAACTATATGAATTTCAGGAAGAAGAGGCAAGATATCCCGATTTTAGTGTAATTCGTGAAGATGAATTAACTGAAATGGTTTGGGCACTACAAGGTGCGGGAAAAGTATTTTTCGAATCTGCAAAAGCACAGAACTCCATGCTTAAAAGTATAGTTGAAATTATGGTTGCTCGTGATCATAAAAAAGAGCGTGGTCTTTTAGGAGCTTTAAATTTAGAAATAGGCTTCATAAATAAGAAATTAGATGATATGATTAAACAAATAGAAGAGAATAAAGAGGTCAATTTTAAATTTGAGGTCAATTTTAAATTTGAACATCATTGCCTTCTGAAAGCACTGGTAGAACCAGCTTGGGCAGATGATGATACTTTTCTACAGCTCACTTCAGACTTATTTCATGGAATAAATAGAACAGATAAACCTCCATTTAATTCTCTCCCTAATAAAGAGGATAAACTGAAAGAACTACAAGCTCTTAAAAAAGTAGCTACAGAGTATTATAATATCATCAATAAACGAAGCGAGCAATTAGATAACCTGATAGATAATAATATAAAATCTAACTAATCATAATAATAGGTGTATGTGTGTCCATGTATGGCGAATTCGCCCAAAAATTCCAAATTATAGTTGGACACGCTATGGAGACAGGCACACTTGAAAAAAGGATAATAATCCAAAAAATTGCATATCTTTTATATAGAAAAGGTGTCAATTTCGAATATACTGATTTTTCATGGTATTTACACGGAATATTTTCATGGAATTTGTGGTACGATATTATACATTTTTGGGATCCAGCCCCCCAACTACTTTCTACTGAACAAGTAGCCTCAGTGAATAATGTTTTGGAGGATTTTAAAAAGGCAAATTTAACTACTTATTTCACTACTTCAAATGATTTGGAATTGATAACTACTATTTTATATCGGGCAAAATCACAATCAGACTTAAATTCTGAAAATACAAGTCTAATTAATGAAGTAATTGCACTAAAAGGTAAATTTAGTCAAGAGCAAATTAAAATTGCAATTGATAAAATCAAATTAATTGAATGGAATTTTAATTAATATTTTTACAATTATCTAAATAAGAGGAAGTGTGAAAAATACTCTCACTTTTTACACAAAAGTGTAATAATGGGTTTTTAAGGCTTCTTTTCGTATATTTTTCATGCCAAACAGCAAAGAGAACTTCTTACAGCTACACAAAGTAATTTTATCCCTAAGAAGACAGATCATAAATGAAGTAACTTTGGCAATAGCTAAAAAAGTTAGTGGCGGCCAATTAGATGACTACCAAATAGTTTGGAATCAGCTTCAGATAATAGCGACCCCTGTAATAAAAAATGTTCTTAAAAGGAAATTCAAAGGAGCAATTTTCATCGAAGCCAAAAGTAAATCTACCTATCCAGATTTAAGAATGGAATGGCAGGGATTTAAAGTAGCAATAGATATTAAATCAAATGAATCTTCTAAGGACCCTTGGTATGACATAGCAAGATTAGACACTATAATAGAAACTCGCATTAATCAGTATGATGAAGAATACGAAGTAGTTATAAAATACGATAGCAAAACTAAAAAATTGATTAAAATCTTTTTTGATACTCTTAGAGATACAGTGGGAATTAGGAAAGAATGTAATGGAGTTAAATATCGGCCCTATGATGGTAAATTAAGACCTAAAACCTGGAAAGAATTTGATGAAAATATTAATTATTGGAAGACGAAGGAAGAATTTTTGAAGGGTATTGAAAATTCTAAGAAACATAGATGGAAAGAGTCGGCTAAACAGCAATTAAAACATCTATCTAAAGAAGAAAAGAAAGAATTTCGTGACCTTTACACTTAAGCTTTTTTTATTAAAGGTAATTTCATCGTTTTTGTTTTGTCTTTATTTATTCTTTGTTCTGTAGAGATGAGATGTGGTGCTACTGCATCATAATCTTTTTGTCTAATTGTAATTACCTTATTCAAATAAAGGGAAACATATTTACCCCCCAACATCGTCGGCTCAGAAGCTTCGACATTTTCTTTTGCTATTTTAACATATTTTTCATCTACATCAATTCCAATATATTTTCTACCCATTCTCTTTGCGGCTACTGCCGTGGTACCTGTGCCAACCATAGGATCAAAAATTATATCCCCTTCATCTGTTGTTGAAAGAATCATTCTTTCTACTAAATGTGGGGGTAATTGACATGGATGGGCGTTCCGCCTAACCTTATGACGAATACGATGAATATCATTCCAAATATCACTTGCTACTTTACCGTAGGGATGAAGTAAATCTTTTTTGCCTCCCCAGTCTGCTAATAAATCTCCCTTTCTATCCCTTTGGTGTGGGACTCTAACTATAAAAGTTTTAGAATTAGATGTTTTTGTGTACCACAATATTCCGTAATGTGCTGGTAAAAGTTTTGAATTTGTTGGGGATCCAAGAGCATCCCACGCTATCCAATGTCTAAATACCGCTAATGTATTGAGATGACATGCGTGATGTATCAGCCATTTTGGAATATTTATTACAAATAATGATCCACTCGGTTTTAGTATTCTTATGCACTCAGAAAGCCATTCATTGCACCAAGCAATATATTCTTTTTCTGTTAACTCGTCTTTATAATTTGAATATTTTTTTCTTAAATTATAGGGAGGGTCAATAAAAACCATATCTACACAATTTTCGGACATTTTCCGCATAAGTGAGATACTATCCCCCAAAATAATTTGATTTTCCATTTTTTTAATATTAATCATATTAAACACCAAAAATTCGGTAAAAGCATACGCTAACTGATAATGTTTCCTTACCTATAACACCCAGAATCTGAAGGTAATTTGTATAGCGATGCCTAACCGCATTTCTTGTAGATGAATTGAGGAAGTTTAAATTTTTATAGGTTTCCATCTTAATCCTCCTGTAAGAAGTTAGGTGTGATACCTAACTCATTTATCTCGTGAATAAGCACTACAATATTATGGCAAAGTATCTTTAATAGCATCTCATTTATCTGTGCCGTTTTACTTCTACTCTTTAATCCGTCTCCAAACTTCATCTTAATCATGTGGAAAGTTGTTTCGATATTACTTCGATTATGATAGTGGTTCATGTAGTCGTCTCTGTTCATCATGAAATAATGATACATCTTTCTCCAGATTTTTCCATGTCTTGGAAGAGATGCAGAATTTGACTTGAAAGGAATGAATGCTGTTCCTCCTATTTCATCAATATATTCCATATTCGGTCTTGCCAAGTATTCCTTGTCTGCACTCATCTGCTCTATATTGAAGCCCTTTTCATGAGTCTCTTTAGCTAATGGGATGAAGAAAGGCGAATCATTAGGGAACTCATCAGTTACTTGAACTGCGGTAATTATGTTTGTCTTAGTTCCACAGCAAGCGTGAACCTTGATCCATTTGTGTTGTTGGCCTGTTCTATGCTTGGTATAAAGATACTGCCCAAAGCTCGTGGTGTGGAAGCCTGTGCTGTCTATGGCAAACTTGGTTTCAACGCTTTTGAAAGGCATGGAAGAGAGACTTATGAGCTTATAAAGAATTGGTGTGATGTCCTCTCTTTGCATAAAATGGCCTGTAGAAGCAAAGCAAGGTGTTTTGACTACCAAACCCTTCTCTTTGGCTATCTTGAGGTCTGAAGCGAACCTACGCAGGCTGAATTGAGTATAGACCTTTAGGGCGGAAGCAAAGAGATTATCAGATTGCGGTATCTTAGGTCTGCCAAAGGTATAGGTTGGTTCATCTACTTCGCTAATTAAATCTTTTAGAAGATCCATGAACTTAGACTTCTCTTCAGTCTGGCTTTTGTTGTAAGCTGGCCAGTTTTGTGAGTAGGTTACTTTTTTGGTAATGGTTGTAGTACCATCGTCATTGATCTGTTTCGTAATCGTTATCTCTACTGCGAAGATGTGCTTGCATTTTAGACCTCTTTCTTGGTAGTCGGGGCAATTGCATATAGACTTGTCAAGCCTAAGAGTAACTTCGTAATGCTTATTAGTTGTCTGGGAGGGAACTAACCATGTGTTTCCATTCAGCTTAACCTTTCCAGCCTGTGCAATCTGGTTTCCCTTTTCTTTTCTTATTTGTAGTAGTTCTTGGATTTGCATAATATCATTATTTGTTATTAGGTATCTAATTCCTATAATAGTATTAGATATCTAAAGATATATATACTTTAGCTTTAGATACCTAAAGCTTTATAAAGCAATAGATACCTAAAGCAGATTATGAAGCTTCAAAAAGTTCCGTCCAGAAAATTAAACCAAAAAGAATATGTTAAATGGTTAATCATAGTGCCTCCAAAAGAAGTGGATCAGTTAGGATGGGAGGATGGGCAAAAATTAAAGAGTTTTGTAGAAAAAAATAATTTAGTTATAATAATAAGCAAAGAACCCTCTTATGATGAATTTAAAACAAAAATTGCACAATTATTGAACACTAAATCTCAAGGTTTTACTTGGAAAGAGATTAAGGAAAAATTAAAGCTTGAAATAAAAGTACCTAATAATAAATGGGTTAGGAAATTAGAAAACGAAATAAGTCTTAAAAGAATAAGCCATAATGGAGAAAAATATTGGTATATTGATAAAAAGGGAGTTACAGTTTATACATTAGGCTATGAGGGAATAGCTATTGATCAGTTTATTAACTACCTAAAGAAAAATGGTATCGAATGTTTAATTGATGTTAGAGAATTACCTTTAAGTCGTAAAAATGGTTTTTCTAAATCTGTATTAAATGAAGCTTTGGAAAAAAATGGTATTGTATATAGACATTATCCACAATTAGGCTCTCCAAGAGAATTAAGGCACAAATTATGGACTGAGGGCAATTATACCGAATTCTTTAAAGATTATGAAAAATGGCTTTCTTCACCATCAGCTACAACTTATATTGGAGATGTTGAAGGGCAAGCTCATATTCGAACTACTGCAATAATGTGTTTTGAAAAAGACGTCGAAAAATGTCATAGAAGTGTAATAAAGAAACGCTTAATCCATGATGGGTTCAAGGTAATAGACCTATGACTTTTGAGAGGAAGCGAATTCTAATTGTGGTAAAAACTTACCCTAATCTGAGTAGAAAATATGTTGAGACTGTATGTGTGGGCGGTTTAACAGATAATGGAAAATGGATTAGAATTTTCCCAATAAGATTTAGGCAATTACCTTTTAATAAAAGATTTAGTAAATTTGATATTATTGAAGCCGAAGTAGAACCTACACATGATAAGTTTGGAAGGATAGAAAACCATACAATTAAAGATACAACGATAGAAATCTTAGGTAAATTACCTGCTACCCCCGAGAATTGGGAACGCCGTAAAAAATTGGTTCTTAGTCATTTAGATAAATCGCTGGAAGAATTAGAATTGAAAAAAGAATCCGATCATGTGACTATGGGTATAATAAAGCCACGGGAAATTATAGATTTTTATCGTAAAAATATTGAAGAATTTAGAGAATGGGAAGCGGAATTAATACAGGGAAATCAGAAAACATTAATTGAAAAAATAACAGGTAAAAAATACGAGAGTCCTTTAGAGAAAATTCCTTACTGGATGGGTTACCACTTTTATTGTCAGGATGAAAGATGTAATGGGCATAATATGATGTGCGAAGACTGGGAGATGTTAGAACTCTTTAGAAATATGCGAAAAAGGGAAGGTAGTGACGAAAAGGCTTTCGAAAAAGTAAAGCAGAGCTATTTTACATGGATGAAAGAAAGAGATATTTATTTTGTTGTAGGTACTGAAAGTAAATGGAATAATTTCCTGATAATTGGTATATTTTATCCGCCTAAATGATCTATGGACAACTTCTTACACAAAAGGCCGACTTTATACACAAAAGTCACTAAATACACAAAGCCCAACTCAACGTTAGCTTTAAATAGATTAAGAAGCATAATCATCTCTATAAAAGTCAGGCATCCTAGGCCTCTTTTTTGTTGATTTTCATGAAGGTTAATTTTATTGAGAATACCCCCTCCGTTGTCAGGTTCAAGATGACGGGAGTGAGCAACAACTTCGTCAACTCCGTCAGGAGAGTTGCGAGCAACAGCGTGAAGTGCTTTGCGGTTGACAATGTCACATTCTACGAGAACACCACATCAATGTTCGACGAGTATATATCCCACAGGATAGGGCTTGTGCCGATAATAACCCCTGATGGCTACGACGAGAAGGACGAGATAATGTTCCATCTTGAGGCTGAGGGACCAAAGACGATATTATCAAAGGACATGGAACCGACCGACAAGAAGGTCAAGGTGGCAAACGAGAATATACCGCTCATGAAGCTCGCCGAAGGGCAGAGGCTCAAGGTCGACTGCAAGGCGATATTAGGCAACGGGATGAAGAGCTCGAAGTTCCAGCCAGGATTCATAACCTTTACTGCAAACGAGGAGAACAGCGAGTTCGAGTTTTACATTGAGACATTCGGTCAGATGAACGCAAAGGAAATATTAAATAGGGCACTTGAGATAATAGATGACGGACTTAAAGCTACGCACAAGGAACTCAAGAAATAGCCGTGTGCGGGGGTGGCAGAGTCTGGTCAAATGCGCTAGCTCGAGGGGTTAGTAGCTTTAGTGCTTGCTAGGGTTCAAATCCCTACCCCCGCATAAAGTGATGATATGAACAGGATAATTGAGAAGGACGCGATAAACGCCTGGGTAGAGGCAATTTCCACTGTCAAGTCCGACTCGAAGAACGCTGGCCTTTGGAAGCAGGTGAACAGAATGGTGCGTTTGCCAAAGAGGGCAAGAGTATCAGTAAATCTCTACAAGCTAAACAAGCTCGCAAAGGACGGGGAGTTCGTGGTCGTTCCAGGTAAGGTGCTGAGCTTTGGAAACATTGACAGGAAGATAAAGATTGCAGCGGTTGAATACTCGCAAAGCGCACTCCACAAGCTCAAGGAAAGCGGCTGCGAGATGATGACGATTGAACAGATGATAAAGAGCAGTCCAAGAATAATAACATGATTACATGGCAAGCGAGATCAAGGTCGTAGACGGGAAGAACAAGGTGCTGGGCAGACTAGCGAGCCAAGTCGCAAAGATGGTCCTAAACGGCCACGAGGTAGCGGTGGTAAACGCAGAGCACATCTTCATCAGTGGCCATTCAAAGGACATAATCGCAGGCTACAAGCAAAAGCTCGAGTTCCAAGACAAGGCAAATCCTGAGCACTCACCATACCATTCAAGAAGGGCGGACCTTTTCGTCAAGAGGGCGATAAGGGGAATGCTTCCTTTCAAAAAGCCAAAGGGCAAGGCGGCATACAAGCTGCTCAAGATATACATCGGCGTGCCAGAAGAGTACAAGACGGCGAAAATGGTTGAGATAAAGACAAGCTCGCAGCACCAGATATTCGAGAGCACAATGTATGTCAAGGACCTTGTACAGAAGCTCGGTTACAATAAGTGATATTCATGGCAGAACAAAATGCAAAGGCAGACGCGCTTGAGAATCTCAACAAGGAGATAAGCGCAGTTGTGCAGGTAAAGGAGGAGAAGAAAGTCGTTGTGGTCAAGCAAAGGAAGAGAACAGCGCCGAAACAGAAGATGGTCCTTGTCAAGGCAAGGAGAAAGATGGCAATCGCAAGGGCGAGGCTAACAAAGGGCGCAGGAAGAGTTACAATCAACAACATAGGCATAGGCCTATTCAAGCCAAAGGAAGTCAGAGAGCTGATACTTGAGCCGATAAACTTCTCGCCGCTCACAAGAGAAATCGCTAACAATTCAGACATAAAGATCAATGTGTACGGGGGCGGGCTTTCAGGCCAGGCACAAGCATGCAGGACAGCGATCGCAAAGGCGATGGTTGCAGCGTCCCCATCCGATGCAATAAAGAGCGCTTACATGAAATACGACAGGACCCTATTGGTCGACGATGTCAGGCAGGTCGAGCCGAAGAAGTTCCTCGGAACAAAGGCAAGGGCAAGGTTCCAGAAGTCGTACAGATGAGATGAAGATGATACCATGATGATACCGATAAGATGTTTCTCGTGCGGACAGGTAATCGCAGACAAGTGGGAAGAGTATGACAGAAGGGTCAACAAGAACCACGAGGATTCTGGAAAGGTCCTAGAAGACATGAAGATCAAGAGATACTGCTGCAGGAGAATGCTCATATCGAACGTCGATTTGATTGATGACGTGATAAGCTACGGAAGAAAGTAATGGAATTAATAATATGATTATGTAAAATGATATGCTGGGGTCGTCTGCTAGCTTGGTTAGGCTCTGTGCTTAGGGAGCATAAGACCCGAGTTCAAAAGGAAACTGAAAATCTCGGCGACCCCACATTTATGGTGCAAACATGACAGATGAAAACAATGATAATTTGCTGATGGACAGGACGGAATACCTAGAGGTAGGAGTAAACATAGGCACCAAGACAAAGTCTCCGGGGATGAAGCAGTTCGTCTACAGGACTAGGGAGGATGGACTATACCTGCTCAACCTCGATACGATAAACGAGAGGATAATAACCGCATCAAAGATGCTCGCAAGGTACGAGCCAAAGGACATAGTCGTAACCGCCTCAAGGATCTACGCGATATCAGCAGCGTCGAAGTTCGCAGAGATAATCGGAGCAAAGTTCATGCCTGGAAGAGTCATGCCGGGAATATTCACAAACTCAAACAGGGCAGATTACACAGAACCTGGAATAATACTGATGAGCGACACGAGGAACGAGAGGCAAGCGATTAGGGAGGCAAGCAAGACAAGCATACCTGTGATCGCGCTATCAGACACAGACAACTGGATAAAGTTCGTCGATCTGATTATACCTTCGAACAACAAGGGAAGAAGGTCCCTAGCGCTAGTCTACTTCCTGCTCGCAAGGGAGTACATGAAAGAGAAAGGCTTAATAAAAGCAAACGAAGAGTTCAACTACAAGATCTCAGACTTCGAAGCGAAGGTCGAGATGAAGGCGAAGTAAGAAATGCTTCATAAGAAAACAAAAGGGCAGGCGGCAGTCGACTTCATGCTTTCGTACGGCATCGCATTCATTCTGATACTTATTTCAATAGCCGTGATCTACAAGACCGGTCTGCTCAATCCGCTCATTATACCTGCAACCTGTTCTCCTGCGCCAAGCTTCGGCTGCAGCCAATATGCAATAAACGCATCGACAGGAATACTCACGCTTACTTTCTCGCAGGCTACAGGCGGCACGCTGACAATAAAGGGATTTGCGTGCGCGAACCAAAAGAACGCGACGGGAGACAAGCCCCAGTATGGCAACATATACGCGACAAATGCGATAAAATACTATCCGACAAACTACGACCCCTCAAACATAATAACATCGCTACCGACAACAACATCCGAGACGCTCAAGCTCTACTGCTACAATGCCGGTGGGATAGCAAAGGGAAGCCTGGGCAATGCGTATTTCGGATATGTCTGGCTCAACTACACGATAAGCGGATACACGGGAACGTTTGTCCAGAGCATCGCATCATTCACAGCAAAGTACTCCTGAGCCTAGAGCTCTTGTAGATTTTGGGATTCGCGCTAACTTTTATCCTTACAACCTCTGCATGCATGCTTTTTTGCGCAAGCCATTGCTTAATCGCATTTAGATTTACTTTTTGGTCGTAGCCAAAGACTATGACCTGCGGTTTGTACTTCATGAGGATTTTGTATCTGTCAGATGATTTGGATAGTTTGTTGCCGAGCACCGCACTGTCGACGATCTTAAGCGCATTAAGCATCTTCACTCTGTCATTCTGATTGAAGGCTGGAGATTTTCCCTTGAACATCCTGATGCTTTCATCCCTTGCCACTACGACAACAAGCCGATCACCAAGTTTCTTTGCCTTTTCAAGGTATAGGAGATGGCCCGGATGTAATATGTCGAATGAGCCAAATGCGAGAACGGTTTTCATTTAATCTACTTTATCTTGTCAAAAACAATGTATGGTTGCTTTATTGCAATCCCCTCCGTTGTGCTGGTTCCCAAGATGTTCAGCAGTTTCTCCGATGAAGACGGTGTGTAAGGATAAAGTAGCCTAACGATTATCCCACACGCTTGCCAGCACACAAACAATATGCGTTCTGTGTTCTCCTTGTCTGTCTTTATAAGTTCCCACGGCGCATTGCTCTGGAAATATTTATTTGCATCATTTCCTATTTCCAATATCCTCAACATAGCCTCGTGCAGCCTGCATTCACCAAGTAATTTTGTAGCCTCACCTTCCAAGGTCGAAATTTTTTGCAGGAAGTCCTCATCTTGCTTTTCCAATTTTTTAACACCCAATTTGCCACTATAGTTATTCCAGATGAATGTCAAAGACCTGTGGATAAAGTTGCCGAGATTGCCAACTAGCTCATTGTTTATTGCCTCGACCAACCCAGTTTCCGAAAAGTCTCCATCCTCGAAAGTCGGTATGCTCTTCAACAGATAATATCTCAACTTTTCAGCGCCATATTTGTCGATTAACATTAGTGGATCTAGTACGTTTCCTATGCTCTTGCTCATTTTCTGCCCGTTTACTGTTATGTATCCGTGTATGAAAATATTTTTGGGCAGCGCAAGACCTGCAGACATCAATATTCCTGGCCAATACAATGCGTGGAACCTCGTTATTCCCTTCCCAATAACATGAACATCAGCCGGCCAATACTTCTCGAATTTCTCCTTATTTTGTGGATACCCAATTCCGGTGAGGTAGATTGCCAGCGCATCGAACCATACAAACATTATCTGCGATTGATCTCCAGGGACGGGGACCCCCCAGCCCTTGGCACGCTTTACCGATCTTGAGACGCTAAAGTCCTGAAGCCCTTCCTTCACAAATGTTAGCATCTCACTCTTTCTAGATTCTGGCATTATCCTTAGTTCATCTTTTGAAATCAGCTCTTCAATCTGCTTTTGATATTTTGATAATCTAAAGAAGTAGTTTTCTTCCTCCACAATCTCCGGCTTTATTCCGTGCTCTGGACATAAGCCCTTTATCAGTTCTTTTTCCATGTAGAACTCTTCGCATTCAACGCAATACAGACCGCTGTACATCTTCGTGTATATATCTCCAGACTTGTTGCACAGTTCCCAGAGCATCTCAGGTCCTTTCCAATGTTCCTCTTTGACCGAAGATCTCACAAAGGAATCAAATGAGAGTTCGATTTTCTCTGCAAGTTCCCTAAACATCTTTGCATTCTTCTCGCAAAGAAGCGCAGGTGTTATCCCAAGTTTTTCCGCAGCTCTCACATTCTTCAGGCTGTTCTCATCAGAACCGGTTGTTAAAAATACGTCCTCACCTAGACTTTTGTGATATCTTGCAATTGCGTCAGTTTGCACGAACTCTAAGGCATGGCCTAGGTGTGGTGCGGCATTAACGTATGGAATTGCCGTAGTTATGTAAAATTTGGATCTTCCTGCTATGAAACCACCGTGGCTTGCAACTGTTCTATGTAGTTCATATTTGCACCACATTATTCTTATTACTTAGGGGCTAAAGAAACAACGTCTAAAACGTCGATTTAGCGTATTAGTGGAAGTTTCAGTCAGCCCTTTTATTCCTTTTAAATAGTAATACAACAATAATATCCTAGTTTCTTTTGGGGTACATGCATGGATGCTATAGCTACTGACGATTTGAAGAATAAATTCGTAGAGTTCTTCAATGCATACTACACGGAGCAGATAAATGCGATGTTCATCTCCTATCCAAAGAAGAGGAGCGTTCCGATTGATATAAAGGATCTCGAGAAGTTCGATTCGGATCTGGCCCACGAGCTGATAAACAAGCCAGACAACATAATCCTAATATCAAACGATGCTCTTGCATCAATGAATCCCAACACCGAAGCAAGAGAGCCAGTATATGCAAGGTTTATCGGGCTGGAAAATGAAGGGCTCATGATTCAAGACGTCGGGTCCCAAAATATCGGGAAACTTTTGGTCCTTGACTCACTCGTGGTAAAAAGGTCCGAGATTACGCCAAAAGTTCACATCGGCGTATACAGATGCTCTTTTTGCAACTCTGTGGTTAAGATTCTCATTGACAAGGACAATGTGCCAGATGTATGCCCGCAGTGCAAACGAAGGGCGCTCAGGCAGATAAATGACGAATCAGAATTCATAAACCTGCAGAGAATTGCAGTGCAGGATCCTCTTGAAAGACTCAAGGGAAGCACGCCCACATGGCAGCTTGAAGTCTGGCTCTCCGACGATCTTGTCAATACGATTATTCCCGGAGACAGAATCGACATAACCGGAATACTTAGAATCAGACCGAAGAAGACCGCGCGCGGAAGAGAGGACAAAACACTCTTCACCATGTTCTTTGACTGTGTCGGGATAAAGACGAAGCAGAAGGAGTTTGCGGAGATAGATATTTCCGAGGATGAGGAACAGACCATAAAGGAGATGGCAAAGGACCAGCACATCTTCGATAAGATTGCTATGTCAATTGCCCCCTCCATCTACGGTCACGAGCAGATAAAGCAGTCGCTTGCCTTACAACTTTTCGGCGGAACGCCAGATAAGAAGCTCATAGACGGATCGCCGATAAGATCCGATGTACACATCTTGCTGATTGGAGACCCAGGTTCAGCTAAGACAAGATTGCTTCAGGCAGTTACAGCGATTGTGCCGAAGGGAATCTATGTGAGTGGAAAGTCGACAAGCTCTGCCGGACTCACTGCATCTGCTGAAAGAGATGAATTTGCAGAGGGCGGATGGACACTCAAGGCAGGAGCGCTGGTGCTTGGTTCTGGCGGAGAGGTATCTATCGACGAATTCGATAAGATTGGAGATGAGGACAAGTCATCGCTTCTTGAAGCGCTCGAATCGCAAACTATCAGCGTTGCAAAGGCTGGAATAGTTGCAAGGTTCAATGCAAAAACATCGGTGCTCGCAGCGGCAAACCCGAAATACGGAAGGTTCGATCCCAACACCTATCCTGCAGAGCAGTTTGATATCCCTCCAGCGCTGCTTTCAAGATTCGATCTCATATTCCCTATAAAGGACGTTATTGACGAGGAGCAGGACAAAAAGATCGCAAAGCACATACTCATACAGCATGAGGCGGCAGGTGCATCTCTTGCAGACCTAAAGGACTATGCGCAGGTTGAAGCCCCACCAATAAACTCTGACATCCTCAGAAAATATGTAGCATACGCAAAGAAGAACATAAGGCCAAGGCTCTCTCCAGAGGCCACAGCAAAAATCGAGGAGTATTATTTGGATCTTAGAAAAATCGGGATGAAATCCGGAGCAACTCCTATAACCCCAAGGCAAATAGAAGGTCTGGTAAGGCTCGCGGAGGGAAGCGCAAAGTCACGATTGTCGCTGATGATAGAGCTCAAGGACTCAGAACTTGCTATCAGCCTCTTCGAATTCATGCTCAGGACCCTTGCGGTCGACAGGGGAGGAAGGAGAGACATCGACACCCTCTTAACCGGAATGCCGAGAGAGAAGGTCACGAAGATAAACTCAATAATCTCGATAATCAAGAAGCTCGAACAGGAGGAGAACTTCGCCAAGATGACCAGAGTCCTTGAAGAAGCAGAAAAGGAAGGCGTTGATAGGGCGAGCACCACCAAGTACATCAACGAGCTTGAGAGGATCGGCGATATCTACAGCCCTAAGCCGGGAATACTCAAGATAGTCAAGCACGACGAGGAATAGGTGTTCAACTGCTCAGAAGAATTGAGGTAAGGCAACTAGCGCACATAATCGTGCTCTTCCTAATCGTCCAGTTCGGCGGGCTGCTACTTGCCTCAACTGTTTTCTCCACCGCACAGATTACTCTAGTATCGACAGGCACCGCATCTAGCACCGGGTCCCTCTCTGAAGTGCTCTACTATTTCGGATTCATACTGCTATCAGCAGTGCTGCTTTTGATATTGATAAAACGTTACAACGGTGACATACTTTTCACGCTCCTGGAGGGATTCATGGTAATAGTTACCGGATTCTTCTTCTTTCTCTTACTGCTTAGCTACATATTTCCCAACGCTCCTGCAACGCCACTGAGCGCTGCTTCGCTCCTGCTCCCACTCGCCCTCTTATACGCAAAAAGAAAGAGACCATCTCTGACAAACTTTGTGGTCATAATATCGAGCATCGGATTCGGAGTCGTATTGGGAATAACCTTCTTATCCGCAGGCTTTGGTTTCGTTGGCGCTTTCCTACTTATGGCACTGATTGCCGCATACGATTACATCGCTGTTTTCATAACCAAGCACATGATAACTTTTGCCAAAGCGCTCTCCAGCAGGAATCTTGCGTTTCTGATAACTGCATCAGATGTTGAGGTCGCGCCAAGATCTGTCGCGATGAAAAACGACAGTGGATACAAAGCACACCTGCAGGAAATAAAAAAACTTAACAACCCACTAATCAACAAGATAATAAAAGATGGAGATTTTCCAATCATCTCCCAGGTCGCTTTAGGTGCAGGCGATCTCGGATTGCCCCTCATGGTCGCTGTAGCAGCGTATACGCTTTTCCTCAACTATTTCCTCAGTGTGGCTGTGATTATCGGAGGTGCTGTTGGACTTATCGTAACTATGGCTATGCTCAAAAAGTATCAGCGCGCGCTTCCTGCAATTCCTCCACTATTCACATTCATATCCATTGCAATTGGCATAGCCCTACTCTTTACCCCGCAATCGGATATATTTTCGTCTCTGGCGTTTGTGGGAATCGGCGTCGCAGTCCTTGCAATAATGATAATTACGTTGAACAATGGCGAGCAGAAAATAGGCAGAAAACAAAGTTGAAGAGCAGCTATAAAAAGAGTCTTGCATAAGCCCCTGTATGGAAACAGTTAAGCCTCCTACATCAGCATTTAAAAATGTAGAAATATTAGAGATAAAATCAGTCGCAAGGGGAGACCGCGTTTGTGTTGACACTATTGCTAAGCTAAAGAATAAAGAAGGTATGCTAGTGGGTAGCAGATCAAACTTTTTATTCTTAATATACAACGAATCTCGCGCTTCAAAATTTACTTCCGCAAGGCCCTTCAGGGTGAATGCAGGTGCAGTACACTCGTATACGCTATCTGCTGATGGAACCACAAAATACCTTTCGGAATTGGAAGCAGGTTCAGAAATCTGGGTCTTTACACCGCAGGGATGGGGTAAGACTACAACGGTAGGGCGCGCGAAAACCGAGACCCGCCCAATGTTGTTAATAACAGCGAAAAGCGGTAAGGAGATTGGCAGCGTGATAGTTCAGGATGCCGAGACTGTTAATCTGGTACTTGCTGGTGGGGGGAGAGTTAAGGTTACGGAATTAAAGAAAGGACAAAGGGTAATTGCCTGTGTGACACGTCCAATCGGAAGGCATTTCGGCAATGATGTATCTGGCGAATTCATTTTAGAAAAATGAGCAATTAGAACATTCCAAATTTCTTCTTTTTAGGATCAGAATCTTCCTTCCCTGATTTATCAACACGAACTCTGAATCTATCAGTCACTACAACTTTTCCCTGTCCCTTGCATGTTCCACACTTTTTCTCGAATATCTTTCCCCTGCCCTTGCACCGATCGCAGGTAATCACCATCTGAAATCTTCCGAATAAGCTGTTCTGCTGGATATGCCTTCTTCCTGTGCCATCGCAAGTCTGGCATGTAACCTGCTTTGATCCGGGCTCTCCTCCGCCTCCACTGCAGTGCGTGCATGTCTTGTAATGCTCTACTGCAAATTCCCTGTCTATGCCCTTTTCTATGTCGTTAAAGGAGAATGAGAGATTTACACCCTGTTGCTCGGTGTTGTCACCGAAGCCGCCGCTGAACGGATCGAAGTTCTGTCCGAAGATATCCTTAAACATTTCCTCTGTGTTAAAGCCCCTGAAGATATCCTCTGCATTGTACTGCTGCCCGAACTGCTGCGCTCCATAGGTATCATACTGCTGCCTCTTCTGAGCATTGCCGAGTACAGCGTATGCCTCGTTTATCTCCTGCATCCTAGCCTGAGCCTTGGGATCCTTATTCTTGTCCGGATGATATTTTATTACAAGCTCCCTGTAAGCCTTCTTTACCTGCTCTTCGCTAGCGTTTTTCGCAACCCCGAGCACTTCATAGTAGTCTTTCGTCATTACTTCTCCTTGTCAGGACCTTCCTCCTTTGAATCGCTGCCATCATCCTTTTTCTCTTCGCTGCCTGCGTTCTGATCCTCTGCGCTTGGTCCCTGCGCTTCGCTCTGCTTGTACATCTCGCTTCCCATGTTCTGCATCGCTTCTTTTAACGCGTCGAACTTCTGCTGCATCTGATCCTTGTCCTCCTTCTTTATCGCCTCCTGCGCGTCCTTTACTGCGCTCTCGACTTTCTGCTTCGTTTCAGCCGACACCTTGTCTCCGTTCTCCTTTAGCAGCTTCTCAGCCGAGTAGATCATCGATTCTGTGTTATTCTTTACCTCTATGTACTCGCGTATCTTCTTGTCCTCTTCAGAATACTGCTCAGCCTCCTTCATCTTCCTTTCGATGTCGTCCTTGTTCATCTTGTGCGGCGCCACTACCTTTATGCTCTGCTCCTTGTTCGTTGCCTTGTCCTTAGCTGTTACGTGCAGTATGCCGTTTGCATCTATGTCAAAAGTCACTTCAACCTGCGGCACTCCTCTAGGCGCAGGCGGTATGCCTGTTAGCATGAACCTTCCAAGCTCTATGTTGTCCTTTGACATAGTCCTCTCTCCTTGGAGTATGTTTATGTCAACGCTGGTCTGCGAATCATCTGCGGTTGTGAATATCTGAGACTTCTTTATCGGAATTGTTGTGTTCCTCTCGATAAGTTTTGTCATCACTCCCCCTAGAGTCTCAAGACCCAAAGACAAAGGTGTTACATCAAGCAGCACAATATCCTTGACCTCCCCTGTTAACACTCCGGCCTGAATCGCGGCTCCAAATCCTACAGCCTCCATGGGATCCACTCCTCTTTCTATCTTCTTTCCAAGAAGCTGTTCGACATATCTCTGCACTATCGGCATTCTTGTCGGCCCACCAACAAGTATGACCTTGTCGATCTGGCTTGGCTCGAGCTTTGCGTCCTTGAGCGCGCTTGCAACCGGTTTGGTTGTGCGTTCCACTATCGGCACAATTATCTCCTCAAGCTTTGCCCTTGTGAACTGGTATGTAAAGTGAACTGGCGCGTTTCCAGGACCCATTCCCAAGAAAGGAAGGTTGATGTCACTAGTCAGCGTGGTAGACAATTCGATCTTTGCCTTCTCACCAGCCTCTTGCAATCTCTGCATTGCCTGCCTGTCGTTCTTGATGTCGATTCCCGCCACTTTCTTTACTTCTGCAAGAAGGAAGTCGACAATCGCATTATCCATATCGGTGCCACCGAGCTCAGTGTCCCCGTTAGTTGCCTTTACTTCAAAGACTCCGCTTCCTAGTTCCATTATGGTGACGTCAAGCGTTCCTCCTCCGAAATCGTAGACAAGGATCTTCATGTCCTTTCCTGTCTTGTCTAGTCCATATGCAAGGCTCGCAGCAGTCGGTTCGTTAACAAGCCTCACGACTTCTAGGCCTGCAATCTGGCCCGCGTCCTTTGTCGCCTGTCTTTGGTTGTCGTTGAAATATGCTGGGACTGTTATGACCGCCTTTGTAACCGGCTCTCCTAGGAATGCTTCCGCGTCAGCTTTTATCTTCTGCAGCAACATCGCAGAAAGTTCCTGTGGCGTGTATTCCTTCCCGAATATCTTGTACTTGTAATCAGTTCCCATCTTCCTCTTGAAAGCAGATACCGTTCCTTCAGGATTTGCTACAGCTTGCCTCTTTGCTGGCTCTCCCATCAGCCTCTGGCCATCCTTAGTGAACGCAACATAGCTTGGGAATGACTTCCCGTACAGCGATGTTCCCTCGCTGCTAGGCACCAGCACTGGCCTTCCTCCTTCGAGTACCGCTGCTGCTGAATTGCTTGTTCCTAAATCTATTCCAATTATTTTCATCTCATTCACCTTTTTCTTTTCCTTTCGATACGATGACCGAAGCCGGCCTTATCAAGATCTCCTTGAACGTATATCCCTTCCTCACAACTTCTAGGATCGTTCCCTCCTCTTTCTCGCTCTCTTTTGTCATTATGATCTCATGCTTGTACGGGTCTGATTTTCCCTTCGAATCTATTGCTCGCAGTCCATCTCCCATAAGAGCGTCAAGGAAGTTTGAATAAACCATTCCTATTCCTCTTATTCCCTCGTTGGGATTGTTGTTGATCGCAGTGATAGCAAGTTCGAACTCATCAAGCGCTGGCAGCATCTTCTTTATCAACTCCACCTTGCCTAGGTTCTTTGAATCTTCGATTTCCTTTGCAACCCTTTTCTTATAGTTGTCAAACTCAGCGGCTAGCCTAAGCAACCTGTCCTTGAGCTCATCAACCTCGCTAATCGTCTGCAGGGGTTGCACATCTGTTTCATTGTTTTTTATTTCTTCTTTGTCCTTTTCCTCTTCCGTAAAGATCCCCCATTATCATCTGGTCAAATTTCTCCGCAATCTGCATCATCCTTCCAAATTCCCTTGTCATATCAGCCTGCATCTCCTCAATCGTGCTCTCCATGTCCGTTGCGCGAAGGAAATACTTTCTTCCCTTCCTTACCACAAGGCCTGAGCTTATGAACCTGTTGAGGTGGTATATCACAGTTGTCCTTGGAGTGTCAAGCTTGCTGTTTAGCTCCTTGCTCGTTACGCCTATGCCAACGAAGCTTGCACTCACAATCTCCTTGAGCATCCCAGGCTCAAGCGCGTTCTCATTCTCGGATAGGTCAAGCGATTTGAGAAACCAAGAGACGAAAGTGTCAACATTCTCTTTCTGAGGCCTCTGCACCTGCCTTACAACTATCTTCTCCTCAGCTGCCATATTCTACTTATATATGAATAAATATAAATATCTTTGTTTTCTTTCAACTAAAAGTTGTAAGAATAGCAATTTTGCGGAAGCGAGACGCGCAAGATGAAGCATTCAGATATGCTTTTATCCTTAGAATTTATAACTCATTTATATGGCATACACTGTTCTATTTGATTCTTACATCGCCTTCGTAGCGTTGATTGGAATTGGAATGCTTGCTCTTAGTCTACGCACCTATAAGCAAGAGATAGTTGGGAACAATTACAATCCAAAGGTGTTGGTAATAGTTCCATGCCGCGGAAAAGATCTGACGCTAGAAAAGAACCTGCAATCGCTCAAGGAACAGATGTACAAGAACTGCGACATACTCTGCGTTGTTGATGACACCCATGATATCGCACTCAAGACCATAAAAAAATTAAAAATCCCCTACATACAAGCAGCCCCTAAATTCCCAAACGCTAGCGGCAAGGTAAGGGCAATCGCCACTGCAATTGAGAAAAGAAATCGATATGAAGTGTATACAATTGCAGATTCCGATGTCTGGTTCGAGAGGGAATGGTTATCCAAACTAGTTGCCCCGCTCAAAGATAAAAGTTATGGCTTATCAACTGCATATCCCTTCTTCAATCCAAGCAATGGAACATGGTCAAAGATAAAGAGCGCATGGGGCATGGTTGGGGAAGGTCTAATGGAATCAAAGATAACAAGATTCGGTTGGGGCGGATCACTTGCTTTTAGAAAGGATCTGTTAAACGGGAAAAACTTTGAGCTCTTCAGTGAATCAATTTCCGATGACATTGCTCTTACAACACTCAATCAGAAAAGAGGCCTGCAGATTTTCTATAGTGGCAATGCAGACATTAGAGTAAATCTGAAAGAGAATTCGCACACATTCTTCGAATGGGCAAACAGACAGACCGCGCTATCTTTACTAGGCTATGAAAAGAACTTCTACTTTGGCGTAGCCTTCTACTTCTCGCAAATTCTCCTTTTTATCTCTGGAATCGTATTGGGAATCATAGTTAACGCAATATTTCTCCTGCTGTTGACGCCATTTATTCTTGGAGCCATAAGAGGGTATAATCGGCTAAGGGAAAAGTATCCTGAATATTTCCTGATAGCCGTTTTTCTCCCGTTCCTATACCTTTCCACTCTATTCGTCGCAAAAGGGATCAAGGAAATCCAGTGGAGGGGCAGAAAATACAAGTTAAAAAGGTAAAAACAAAAAGCCCGCTAACGCTTAATAATATGAACGCACAGAAAGATGCTATGGCCTTGGTGGTGTAATGGCTGCACGGAGGACTGTGGATCCTCTAGACCGGGTCCGATTCCCGGCCAAGGCCCCATTACAAATGAAACTAAGGTTTTGTCATGAAACTCTATTTTGGATTAGTAATAAAATTTGATAAAAAGGTAAATAGCAAATTAAAAGAATTAACTCATTATGTAGCTAAAAAATACAAAACAAAAGCCGCGTTTAATGACCCTAAGGGTCCACACATAACAATGGCTTATTTTGATACCGCAGTTAAAACTGAAGATATTAAAAAAATAATTAATAGAATTAGAGTAAAATTATCAAAGGCCGGAGAATTTAATGTTAAAATCGATGGGATCAGATCTTTCAGAAAAGAAAGAGACGGAATAGTTAATTATGTTGTATATATCAGACCGGTTAAGAACAAACATTTAAGTAAAATCTACAGAATATGTAATCGCGAGACCAAAAAATACAAGATATGGCCGCCTTTTAAAATATTTGTACCACATATCACGCTGGCTAGAAAAGATTTAGATAAAACTACTTTTTATAATATTCTAAAAGAGTTTAACGGTTATAATCTCCAAATGAATGCGAGGATTAATTGCATCTATTCAATGACTCGTTGTACACGTAAGGAAAAATGGCATGAGCAAAAATTGTTGCTTACTTAAGTTAACCAACCTTTGTATGGAAGCTCTTCAGTCCGCTGATGACCTGCCGTCCCTTCATTATTCCAGGTATGCTTATCCTATCTGCTCCACGCTTCTCAGCCAGCTTGAATGTCACATAATCCAGCAGGTAGATCGAGCTTACCACTTCAAGCACCTTGTTTGTCTTCTTCGCCTTTATCTGAAAAGCCTGCGGCAGTAACTTCGCCGTTTTGTGCGCAAGGTAGCCGTTGCCTATTATTATCGGTATGAACTTTGTCTTGTCGTTCCAGAAGAAGGGCTCTATATCATTGTGGAACGAATCTGGCATCTTGGAAAAGAAGGCGAACATCTTTGCATTTTCGTTTAGCTGCTGCTTGAATCTCTTCGCAGCCGCGACCATCCACCCTGATGAATATATCACCGGTGTCTTTCCATCTATTATGTCAACAATCTTCTTTGCAGGCCTTAGGCTTGTACTTTTCACCGCCTTTATTGCCTCCTTCAACTCCTTTTTGCATCCTATGGCTGCAAGGGAGGCTGAGAGTATGTATGGGAAAGAGTCCCTCGGCAGCATGCCTGCAGGGAGTTTTACCACAATATCTGCATATTTCGGAAGCTTTCCGCCCGAAGTGATCGCAATTATCCTAGCTCCACGTTTTCTCATGCTCTTAACTGTGTGAATCGTCTCTGTTGTGTTGCCGGAATAGCTAACCGCCAGCACCCAGTTGACATTTTCCCTAATCGGCATCTTTGAGAATATGATATCCTTGTTTGTTATGTGCTTCAATACTTCTCCGACTATTCCACTTCCTCCCATTCCTGTGGCGAAGATTCTGCCATTGACCGGAACAGTCTTCAGGTTAAGATACGAGGAAAGCGCGTCGATCCACTCTTTCTCCCAATTGTTAATATTCATTACTATAGGTCCTGTAACTTTTTGTTTCTGAATTGCCATTAATTCACTCCATAAAATAATGCCGAAGCGAATTTATTAAGCTGCACTCATGCTATGTGTAGGCTGAACCATCTAAGAAACTTGGTTATACTCTTCATGTACGGACTTGAATTCTTCTTCACGTCCTTAACAAGCGCCTTGTACCTTGTTTTCTCCTCAGGGGAGAGCTTTCCTTCCTTCACTATTGTCTGCTTCTTGCCATCAACGATTTGAGTCTCGGTCTTATTCACTATGTCCTTCCTTACCATTGCATACCATTCATCAAGCGTTCCTCCATGTTCCTTTATCATCCTAAGGAAGTCGCGCATCATTATCTTTCTCCTTCTTCCAGTCCTGTCCTCTTCCGCCGCAGGAAGCAGCGCCGTCTTGTCGCATATCTCTGCTATATCTGCCTGCGAGAATCCTATCGTAGCCCTTGCAAGCCTGCCGAAGTTGATGCCTGAGAGCGGCATCTTCCTGGTGTTGTATATGAAAGCATCTTTCCTTGTTATGTAGTCCGGTGGCGGTATGTATATCGCCTCCCCGAATCTTCCCGACCTTTTCAGAGCTGGGTCCATGTCCCATGGCTGGTTTGTTGCGCCGATTATGAAGATACCCTCTGGGTTCTTCTCTATTCCATCCATCTCCTGTAGGAACTGGTTCACTGCCATTCGCATGTAGCTCTGCGATCCTCCATCTCCACCTCCCCCATCCCTCTTCATTCCAAGCGCGTCCACTTCGTCGAAGAACACAACGCATGGCGTGTTCTTTCTTGCCTGCTCAAATATCTGGTGCATGTTCTTTTCCGTGTTTCCTGCATACATGTCCACGATTTCGTTTATCCTAGCTATTATCAGTTTCGAATTCGTCTCTCCGCCTATAGCATTAACAAAGAAAGTGTTGTGCACGAAGAAATCATTCGCGACGAAATTATGAGTTTCGTCAACAGTTAAGTCGTATACATATTCTGGTGCAGCTATGTGCTCTATGCTCGTGATCTCCTCGTATACAACCCTATTTCCGCCCTTTTTCTTAATCTTGCCCCATGACTCCTTCTTCTTAGAAAGTAGCACTGCCCTGCTGCCGAACATGCCTATTTCGTCTATAAATATGTCAATGTCCCTGCTCCTATATACCATAAGCGAATAGTTGCCGTTTTTATTCACCTTTCTTTTTGAGATGCTGGAAAGGATTCCGAAGCGAAGTAGAAGATGCTGTATCTGCCTGATAAGCACATTGGAATTGCTCGAGTATCCTATTATCCTATGGCGCTTTGTTCCGTACATTGTGCCTGCTTCTTCTCTGTTTTCTATCCATCCATCACCAGAAAAGAGCCTATTGAGGAAAAGTGCAACTAATCTTTTTTGTAGTGTGAAAATTACTGCTGGTATCTTCTTGTTTGATGAGTTGGTAAAGGACAGCAGGTTTTGGTCAAGGAATTTCTGCATAGAGCTTCTGCCTTGCGGCCCTGTTTGAGTGATGTATCTACCCACTACCTGCATTGTCGCAACTTTCCCGTTGTCTACCCTTGTGTTTATATGGAGTTTGCTGTCAAATTGCCTCACCGCCGACTGGAAATCCTCAAGCAACTCCGGTTCAGAATTTGTAAAGATTGGGCTGCCGGTAGTGAGTCCGCCCTCCGCAATATAATACGCGAGAAGCTTTACCTCGCATTCTCTAATTACACTGTTTCCAAATATTGCAAGACGCCTTGGTACGCCAACCATACCACCAATCGCCAAAGTAGAGGCATCCACCCATCCGGTTTTGGTAAGGAAAGGGTGTTCTGGTGTGCATTCTACAATTCGTCCTCGTCTCGTGGTTATTTTTAATAGTGGTTTACCATCAAGTTTCCACCACCCACTTACTTTTCTCACAGCAAGCTTGTGTTTTTCGGTGAGCGTTATCACATAAGGCTCCTTGTTCTCAACAACTTCTTTTATTGGAACATATCTGCCGTCGGGCAGCAATACCTCCGTATCCGCGGTTACGCACTTCCCACAGCCTGGCGGACCATAGAACAGAACGCCAAGGCCGAGCTTCTTTCCATAGGCCTTGAGGAGTTCGGGCTTTTTTATCGCAAGTACTATGTTATCGTGAATGAGATCCTTTTGCCTTTTCATCCCCATGATGTCCTTGAATGTAAGGTTAGACTTGTGGTATCTCACACTCTTTATCTGTCCGTCTTGAACAACTGTCTCATCAGATTCCTTCGAAGCCCCGACCTTAACAGTTTCTTTTGATGGTACTTCCATCTTTGATTTGAGCTGCTCAAGCCTTGCCCTTGCCTGTTCGTACTTCGGGTTCTTCTTTAGCGCATTCTCATACCAGTCCTTAGCCTGATCAAAATCTTTTTGGTACTCTGCTATGATGCCCATCACGTACGGCGCATCGTAGCTCTCTGGTTCAAGTGAAAGCACCTTCTGAGCGTCAGCTGTGGCCTGTTCGTACTTGTTTAGGATTGCATACGCAAGAGCCCTGTTGAAGTACGCGCTTGCATACTTTGGGTCCTCTTTTATCGCCTGGCCGTAGAGCTCTATAGCCTCCTCGAACTTATTGTCCTCGAAGACAACCCCGGCCTTTGTGTAGAATTCCTTTGCAACCGGGTTGTTCGTGCCCTTTTTTGGTTCCTTGTCATCAGCCATGAATATCAACCGAATAATTCCTTCTGCGAGCCTGTCCTCGATTTTTTAAGCATTCTAATATCGTTATCATCCTTTTTAATGCTATCTAAGAGTTCGTTTAATTCCCTGTCCACCATCGATACGTATTTGTCCTCCCTTCGGACGTTTGCAAACTTGCAGCCTGTGAACTTCAAGGCAAGCTTTAGCGCCTCTGAATGTAGTGCCTTGAGTTTTTTGTCCCTGACTTTGTAATTCATGGTGAGTTGGTTTACAACCAGTTCGCTATCAGAGTAGAGCAGTATCGATGCACTGCTTCCATATTCACTGTGCACCTTCTTCAACGCCGCGATTATCGCCAGATACTCTGCGATGTTATTTGTCTGCTTGCCATTGTAGAATGAGTTCTTTACGATCAATTTCCTCTTTTCATCAAGGACCAGATAGCCAGATGCACTTGGGCCAGGATTGCCGCGGGCAGCACCATCGGTGTAAACATAAAATGCCATGGAATACAATTGCTTTATCCAGTATGCCTATTTGAACTTTTCATGAATTGCCTACTTTGCTGAGATCATCGATAAATTTTTCTACTTCTGCGCCGAATCTCGAGTCCTTCTTGAGCACTTCTATCATCTCAAATTCCCTCCCTTTGCGCATGGTCGTAATCAAAGGCAGGATCTGGTTGTTGTATATCACAGTCCCAAGAGCCGTGTGCTTGTGGACGCCTACCTGCTTTTCTACAAGCTTGTAGCCCTTACTCAGCTGGTTTAACCTGGTATAATACTGTTTCTTCGTCAGGCCCCATTCCTTGTGCGTATCCCCCCTCGAGACAAATCCCTCCCTTGCATTTAAGAATATCTTCATTGCATCAGGTTTGGAGAGGATGCTATATATGCCATTTATCATTTCGATGTCCTTGGGCATTATGTCTATGTGTTTGGAAGTGTATTCCATACGTAAGGTTTTCCCAGGGCTTTTATATTCTTGATTCATGTTTTGTTTTTACCCCTTTGCAACTCCCAAGGGAACATTTCTCGATACGATATCGGAAAGTCCTGCTCTTTCCACAACGCTCACAACATCATCAACATTCTTGTATGCCCATTCAGCCTCTTCGCTGATAAGCTTTCTTGTCCTAACCCTTATCACAATCTTTTTCTTTTCTAGGTCCCCAAAAGTCCTCTCTGCAGGTATTTCCCTAACCGCTTGGTGCCTAGACATAAGCCTACCTGATCCGTGGCATGTTGAGCCGAACGTCTCATCCATTGCTCCCTGCTTCCCACACAATACGTAGCTGGCAGTGCCCATGCTGCCTGGAATTATCACAGGCTGTCCAACACCACGATACACTTTTGGTATGTCCTCCCTATTTTTTGCAAATGCTCGCGTAGCACCTTTCCTATGAACATATACATTCATTCTTTTTCCTTCGAAAACGTGCTCTTCAAGTTTTGCAATGTTGTGTGCAACATCGTATAGCAAATCTATTCCAAGTTGGTCCGGATTCTTCTCAAAAGTTTCTTCAAAACTTTTTCTTATCGAGTTTGTTATTATCTGCCGGTTTGTGAATGCATAGTTCACCGCGCAATTCATGGCCCCGAGATAGTCGTCTGCCTCCTTAGTTCCTATCTTTGCATAGCTGAGTTCCTGATCAACCAATTCTATTTTGTTTTTGTGTTGGTATTCAATCAGGGTCTTTAGATAGTCGCTGCATATCTGATGGCCGAAACCTCGCGAACCAGTATGAATCATTATTACAATCTGGCCTTCGTATAATCCGTAACTCTTTGCAATTTTCTCATTTAGAATTTTGTCAATCTTCTGCACTTCCAGAAAGTGATTTCCCGCACCTAAAGTTCCCAGTGCCTCCATTCCCCTTTTTCTTGCCATTGCGCTGACCTTGTCTATGTCTGCTCCAAACACTGTTCCATTCTCCTCAATTCTTTCCACATCCTCCTTGAAACCGAATCCTTTTCCCACCATGTGGCTGACTCCCTCCTCAACCACTTTTTTTAGGTCGCTTTGCGTCAATCCAATTTTCAATTTACTTCCAACTCCACTTGGTACATTAGCGAAAAGTCTGTCCATCAACTTATCCAGCTTTGGTCTGACTTCCTTTTCGGTTAGGTCTGTTTTTATCAGCCTAACTCCACAATTAATATCAAATCCGATTGCGCCGGGCGATATTATTCCCTCGTTTGCATCGAATGCGACCACTCCTCCCACCGGAAAGCCGTAGCCCATGTGGCCATCAGGCATCACCATCACCTTGCCAACTATTCCTGGAAGAGTTGATGCGTTGATTGCTTGCTTTATCGTTTCATCCTCCTGCATCTTGTCAGTCATCTTCTTTGTCGCATAGATTCTGACGTCGGTAGTCATACCCTTTGATTCGTCTCTTTCCACCTCAAATCGCACATCATCAATCTTTTTGAGCTCCATAAAACGCCTTATTATACGAATACATAGAGATGATTTATAAATACGGAGAATAAACTAGCTGTTGTATGATTTTGAGAGTTGAAAGATCTCTAACGAGTATAATCAGGCAAGTAAGTATAAATATCAGAAGATATTCATTAATAACTTGTTGGGCGATTGGGAAACCTTTAATATCATACGCAATAATTAATAGTGCTGCAGGGATGGCGGAGCTTGGTCAAACGCGACAGACTCAAGATCTGCTGGCTTAGGCCTACGGGAGTTCAAAAGCAATTGAACAAATCTCCCTCCCTGCACACATTAAGGCGATCAACATGGCAAAGAACACAAAATCAAGAAAACCTGCAAGGGCTGCTGCAAAAAGACCTATTAGAGTTAGAGCAAGGACCGCAGCAAAGGTAATACCTGCGCAGAAAGGCAATTTGCTTGCAAAAATCAAGAAGATGAAGATAAAGGACAGCGTCATGTTCGACATACCCCATTATCCGCAGACCGAAGAGTTCACAAGCTCAGCTGCATGTGCAATGATGGTTCTCAAGTACATAAATCCAGAGTTCAAGCTCAAGAGGGAGAGCGAATTCGACATCTGGCAAGAAGCTGTGAACGGAAGCGTCTGGCATGGTTCAAGGTACGGCCTTGCATACGCGCTCTCAAAGAGGGGAGCAAAGGCCGGAATAATTACGAACGCAAAGGACGAGGGTTACGAGAAGAAGCTCGCGGTATACGAGAACGTAAATCTTGACACACTTACAGCATCATTCAACGAGATCAAGGAGAAGGCAAAGAACGCAAGCGTATCAGAAGAGATTGGGAACGTTAATCTCCAGGCGATAAAGAAGAGCCTCTCTGCAAAGAATATTCCAATTGTGCTCATAGATGCAAAGGTCATCAATCCTTATTTGGAGTCATCTCCGCACTGGGTTGTGGTCAAGGGCTACGAGAAGGACACATTCTACATCAACGACCCTTATTCAGATAGCACGATAACAATAGACGCTGATGCGTTCAAGCAGGCAATCGGATTCGACACAGATGCGCACATGATACTGATTGATTCGAAGACTTTCAACAAGAAGTAATCGGTCTTTAACTTCCAAATCCAAACTCTTAGCAGAGCTAATTTTTGCTGCTTTTTGAAAGGGTTTTTATTCCTTTGAGATGTTATCACTATGATAGTATGCTTGGCAAACCAGGTTTAAGGGCGCAGAGCGCCATGGAATACCTGCTCACCTACGGTTGGGCGTTCCTGATAATAGGCGTGGTCTTAGTGACGTTCTTCGCGCTCATAGGCAATCCCAGCAAGTACACAAACCCGGAATGCTTCCTTCCGGCAGGTTTTAGCTGCCTGAGCTACACCCTTGCGACAAACGGCATGCTTCTCGTCAACCTAGAGCAGGCGACGCAGACATCGCTCAACGTGACCGGATTCAACTGCACGCAGAACTCGACTGTAAAGCTTATACCTCTGGGCGTGGCAAACCAGATCTACATGCCTATAGGCTCAAACTACACCTTCACTATGAGCTGCTACACCACAGGTAACATACTAGAATCCCTAAACCCCGGGCAGCTCTATAGCGGCACTCTTGCCTTCAACTACACCGAGTCGACCACCGGCTTTCCGCACATAGCGCAGGGCAAGATAAGCGTCGATGTGAGCTAGGTCTGCGAATCATTAAATATATATCTACTGCATCATTAGGCAGACAGAAATTGGGGTAAGCTACATGGCAAAGAAAAAGTCGTCGTCACAAAAAAGGCTCGAGATGCTCAGAAAGACGCAGGAGTTAACGGAGATAGTCGAGCGCGGCAGCATAGAGGAGCAGGCGCTGTCGGATAGCGCTGATTCGCAGGGGATGGCAGAGGACCAGCACCTAACCGACCTGCTTGCAAAAGAGGACGACGAGTGGGAAAACACAAAGGGAAAGTCAGCAAAATCCAAGCCAAGATCAAAGTTCAAGGCCAAGATGGCCCACAAGAAGGCCAAGTCTTCAAAGGCGCCAAAAAAGAAGGGACGAAGATAAAAAATCAACCTACAGAATCACTATCATTCGTCAGATAGCTTAATCGGTGATAACTTTGCCAAAGCGCGTATTATTCAGATGGGGGAGCCATACTGTAGAGGAAGAAGAGGTAAAAGTGAAAGGCAAGAAGATTACAATAAGACGGGTCACCAGTAAAAATTCAGTATGTATTATGCCCATATTTGGAAAGGACAGCATTCTGATTGAGAGACAATACAGGAAGGGAATCAATAAATACATCTACGAACTCCCTGCCGGCCAGATGGAGAAGGGTGAAAAGCCAATCAACGCAGCAAGAAGGGAACTCGAAGAGGAGACAGGATACAGAGCAGGAAAGCTCAAGTTCCTCTTCAAGACATACCTAAATCCGGGCCTAGAAACCGAGGTGGTGCACCACTTCCTTGCGAGCGATCTGGTAAAGACAAAGCAGGGCACAGATGAGGACGAATACATAACCCCCATCATAATGAAGATGTCCCAGATAGTTAAAATGATAAAGAAACAGCAAATAAGGGACAACGACACGCTTGTGGGGATACTGCACTACCTAATGATGCAGTCAAAAAAGCGAAGATAAATTATTGGAGACACCACTTTTCTATCACTGATCTAAAAGTGTTTGTTGCCCTTTTGAGGTTCTCCATCCTTACATATTCGTTCGGCGTGTGGCTAAGCTTGCTTTCACCAGGACCGTAAACCACACATTCGATACCAGCAGTGCGGCCATAAAGTTCCGCTTCCGTATAAGTCCTTGCATAATATGTTTGCGCTTTAGTTATCCCCTTTAGCATTTTCACAAATTTTGACTTTGGATCTATCGCATATGGCTCGCGTGCGACTTTTACATCAATGCACGCTTTTGGGTCATGGCGTTTTGCAAGTTTTCTTATCTGTGAAAGCGCAGTAGCAGTGTTGCCTCCAGGTGCAATCCTTCTATCTATGTGGACTTCGCAGTAATCCGGTATTACATTGCCGGCAACCCCACCATTGATCCTGGTAATTGCCATCGTGTCTTTCCTTGCCATTGTGTCAACTGCTCTTCCTTCTCCAGTTTTTCCAATATCATTTACAAATGCGCTAGCCTTTGCTATGGCATTATCACCTAGCCAAGGGGATGATCCATGTGCCATACTCCCAGTGAATCCAACTTTAACGCCCAATATACCTTTCTGCCCTATGCGTATTTTCAGATTGCTTGGCTCTGCTATTATCCCATATTTTACGTCCTTGAATATCCCCTTCCTCTTTTCTAGTAGATATCGTGACCCCTTGAACTTGGATTCCTCATCTGCCACAAAAGCAAGCAGCAGTCTTCTCCTGAACCTGTCTACATTAATCCCTTCCAGCGAAGCAAGGATTGAGGCTATGCCACCTTTCATATCTGCTGCGCCTCTGCCATATACCTTGCCGTTTTGTACCGTTGCAAATTTATTAACGCTGTTGCTAGGAAACGGTACAGTGTCAATGTGCCCATTTAGCATCATACCTTCTCCTTTTCCGATGTTTGCGATGAGGTTAGCTCTGCTAGGTTCAAATTCTATCATTTGTGATTCTATCCCTAAACCTTTCAGGTATCCCTGTATGAATTTTGCCGCCTCAATCTCACGTCCTGGGGGATTTTCAGTGTTTATATTAATTAATTCCTTGGTGAGGCTGACAACAGTGGGCGTGCGCCTTTCCATGCTTATTAGATGGCAGCAATTTTATATAAAATCGAGCTTTGCTGCAACAATAAGTGCATCTCCATTATCCTGGTCCATTCCAATCTCTCTGAACCTGCTCTGTATTTTTGCTACCGCAGAGTCTGCATCATCTATTGGATATGTGCCTAGCCTGCCTTCTCTATAAATACACTTGCATATCCCTGTTTTCTCCTCTATATTAGCGTTGCGTAGTTCGGCAGTCTGTGTCTTGAGCGACTGGAGAATCTCTCTATTTATTCCTGTGGAATAATCATCATCAATAGGTAATATCGACTTTGGCTTGAGACCACGGAGCATCTTTATTAGATTGGGGTTCTGCGTTCTGCCAGCAATTATCCTGCTTTGGGTTGT
The DNA here is from genome assembly GCA_050749785.1 of Candidatus Micrarchaeales archaeon. GTDB lineage: Archaea > Micrarchaeota > Micrarchaeia > Micrarchaeales > CABMGC01 > JAGWGI01. The sequence goes on from JBOGSA010000007.1 coordinate 43,513, forward strand.
CTCTACTGCCTGTTGCACAAGTGTTCTACCAAGGCCTAATCCCTGACGTGTAAATCCAATAGAATCGATGAAAAGTATATTGCCTGCGCTGCACCCAGCATTCTCAAATATCGCATATCCGATTCTCTCTGATCCTGCTTCATTCTCAACGAGATAGCCAAAACTTATTTCCTTTATCCTAACCAGGACCTTCTCCACAGGCCAACAACGAGAAGAATTGTCAGTGTTGAAAAATGCCTTGCCAAAAATTACCGATATCTCATTTGCAACTTCCTTGAGACCTTCTTCGGATAGTGATTTCGGTGTGAAGGCAAGCAATTCGCTCTTTATGCCCGTAGCGGATTGTACTGAAGACCTTACAAATCCCTTGCTTGCAAACATCATTTACACCAGTTTTCATAATATTATTGTTTTCTGGTTTTATAAACCAGATCCAGTTTTTGTACCCTCCGAAATCTTCCTCGAAAGGTTTTTAGCTTTGGAAAACCCACAACTTTTCATGAGGAAATTACAGATAGGAGTCATGGGCTCGGTGAGCGACCTAAACTACTCAAAAGTTGCAGAAAAAGCCGCAGAGGAGCTCGGATACCAAATTGCCAAAAACGACGCCATACTCTTCTTCGGGGCAGAGAAGGATTACGATTCGCTCTCAACAGCTGCGTGTAGGGGGGCAAAAAGGGCGAAAGGCCTTGTCGTTGGCGTAACTTATGGGAAACACAAGGATATTTGGCAGAAGGATGCCGATATAATAATACCTTCTGGCTTGGAACGCGGAGGAGGGCGAGAGCTCGTCCTTACACTTTCATGCGATGCAATAATATCAATAAGCGGCGGTTCAGGAACCCTTACCGAACTCGCTATCGCATACCAAGCCGACATACCAATGATAGCGCTCAAGGGCTATGGGGGGTGGTCTGACGAGCTATCCGGAAAATTCTTTGACGCAAGGAAGAGAAGAAAGGTTATAGGCGCATCTACACCAAAGGAAGCCGTCAAAATTGCAATAGCCGAGGCCAAGAAGTATAGAGAAAAATACGAAAAATAACAATTATCGGCTCTGTAGAAATCCTATGAAAACAGATACATTGTGGTTCATGTATCTGTGAATATTGTAAACAATATCGGTCACCTTCATTTCTCTTCTCTGCATTTTCAAAAGCCTGCTTCT
>JBOGSA010000008.1:0-22848 GCA_050749785.1 Candidatus Micrarchaeales archaeon
GGTGCCTCTCCAGTAGGCCCGCCTGATGAGAAGACACTGCTCGGCATGAAATTCATATAAACTGTGTTTGTGCCGCTTGCAGGAATGCCTCCGGGAAGGTATAGCCATACGTTGGTCACTGTGGCTGTGTTGAGGGCGTTTGATTCTACCCATGCCTGTATTGTTGTTCCTCCATTTGTCGCAGGGTTCCCTACTGTGAACTCAACATTGTTCCAACCAGAGTTTATGTATGCTGAATATGTATTGCTATCAACTGTTACGAGTTGCTGGAAGTTGGAGCCGGTCGCTGAAGCCTGACTATTTGTGAGCGTTATCTGAACATAATGTATCGAAGTGGTAGTTGTTGAGGTTGTCGTTGACGTAGAGGTGGTCGAAGTTGTAGAAGTCGTACTTGTCGAGGTAGTGCTGGTCACTGTCGTAGAAGTTGTAGATGTGCTTGATGTAGATGTGGTTGCAGCGGTAGTTGTGCTGCTCGAAGTAGTCGAAGTGGTCGTAGAGGTGGATGTCGTGGTTATGAAAGTCGCAGTAAGCGTGCCCTTTGCAGTTGCTTTTGAGATAGCGCTCTGCTGCGTCAGAGAGTTTACCGTAACACCACCAGTTACTAGCCAATTGCTGAATATGTATCCACCTGGGGCTGAACCGAAAATTGTGTATCCCAGATTGTTGACAAAGAACACAACTGCATTATTAGAATAGCTTACCCCGTTTAGAACCACCTGCCCAGAGGTCGGACTTGTCAGCAAAGTTACGTTCAGGATAGGATTTGATGCGAATGGTGAGACTTGCAGTGTAGCAAAGCCAGTCGTGTTCACAGTATTTGTACTTACAACAGGGAATGAGCATGATGGGGAACAGAGTTCATAGTTTATCGAGAATTTTGGATTGATCTGCTGGCCTGCCTGGCCTATCCTTGGCATTGTAGCATTGCATGTGATCAAAGTGCCCTTTAGCGCATTCGCAGGTACGCACGTGCCTGTATAGCTAGTCCCTGTGAATGACGGGTAGACTGTGAGCGCATTTGAGGGAAATGTTATCTGCTGGCCTAGGTTGTTTACGAAAAGCACAATAAACTTTGAACCGATGGAATTCGTCTCGAATATGGAAGTGATGCAGTTGAAGTCAGGTGAAATGTAGCAAGATGCGGTGTTGTATGCTGCGGGATTGCCGGCATTCACGACCACAAGGATTACTGCAAGGAATACTGCTATCGCAAGGAACGCCCACGCGTATGTGAGAAGAAACTCTACTGAGGACTGATCTCGCATCTGTACACTCTATTAAATAAATGACTAAGAGATATAAAGCTTATCAATGGAGGAATCGAATGATAGGCCTAATATCTTCTGCCTTGGATCCCGCTTCGAAAAACATGACTGAGCATCTTGTGAGCGAGTACAACTTTGAAGAGGTTGAAATGTTCGGTAGGAAGTGCTGGAAGGATGTGGATCTTGTTTTGTGCATGCTCGATGGCCCGCTGGTGCATGCAGAGTTTGTGGACTCATGGGGCTTTGGTGTGATCTATTTTCTTAGCAAGCACAAGAGCAACAATGGGATTCCCTCTCTTACAACACATTCCCTTGGGAATTGGGGAGTTGGTGCAAAAATCGGAGGCAAGCCGCATGAGCTCTCTTGCGCAGCCCCGTACCAGATGCTCTCGGTGCTAAACAGGATAAATATGATGGACGCATCAGGGGTGGAGAAGACATACGAGGCAACGCATCATGGCCCACTGCTCAAGACGCCGTCGCTGTTCGTCGAGCTTGGGGGCGACGACGCTACGATAAACAACCCAGAGCTCGCAAAAAGACTTGCGGATGCGCTTTATGTCGCAATACCAGAGGGCAAGGCGATAACTCCCGAAAAGGTTGCAATCGGAATAGGTGGAATGCATTATCCAAGAAAGTTCACGCAGCTCGCCTTGGAAAAAGGTTACGCGTTCTCGCACATAATGCCAAAGCATGCAATCACAAACCAGGACGGTAGCGACAATCTTGCGATGCTTGATCAGGCTGCGCAGAAGTCAAAGGACACGCCGAATCTTGCGGTGATAGAGTGGAAAAGTATAAATGCACCTACAAAGGATAGAGTTATCAAAAAGCTCAACGAGCTGGGTTTGGAGTATGAGAGGGCGTAGCATCTATTTGTGTCTTGCTGCTTTCCTGCTAATCGCAACACTCATTGGAACGGTGAATGCGGAATACTGGTTTCAGTTCGGCGCAAGGGCAGGCGTTGTGGGGAACCAAAACAACGGAGCTGCGATAACCATACAGACAATCGCGCCGCAGTTCAGCCAATCAGGATCTCTTGGATACTGGGTAGGTGAAAATCTTGACAATGGCGCTTTCCTTCAGATTGGTTACGTGATAGAAAACCAGAGCGGGATATATCCATCGAAGTGCGATATGAGCGGGTGCAGTGCCTACAAGCAGATCAATGCTGGAGACGCACAGTGGTTCTATGAGTACTTCCCATCGGGCTACAATGGCGGCTTTTTAGGTCAACTCGGTCCAGACGGATCTGCCGGCACAAATGGAACATTCAATAGGTACGCTTTCTACTACTCTGGAAACAAATGGTACTTCGCATTCAATGGAAACATAATAGGCAATGTGAGCCTTGGCTCCTCGACATCAGGAGTTAGCGTACCAGTAGCCTTTGGGGAGGTGGCAAACACAACAGGGATAACAAACCAGCTTCCGAATGTCATCTTTGCAAACTTCTCGATATACAAGTCTGGCCACTTCACGCCGCTTGCACAGGGACTTTCTTACATAGGATACGGAGTGGGGAGCAGAACAGACATAAAAAATCCGTACGGGGTTGTAGAAATTGGCAACAGGGTTAATTATTTTGAGGTGGGATCAGGTCTTGCACAGACGAATAACAACACCCAGCTCTGGAATCTGGGCTACAACCTGAAGATAGTGTCAAGCTACGCGAACATAACCAACACGACCAACTATATTGCATACTCAAACGTTAGGCTCTCATCGCCGCAGAGCATCCAGCTCAACTCAACAACCAGGGAGTTCTTCACCGGATGGCAGGGAGCCGGGCTTGGTTCTTATACGGGTCCTGCGAACAGCACCCTTGTCGAGCTCAACGGGAACGTGACTGAAACCGCAATGTGGCAGAGGCAGTATTATCTAAATATCACATCGCAGTATGGTAGCACTTCAGGAAGTGGATGGTATTTCAACAATAGTGTTGTCGATTACGGGATTGCGGGAAGAATATCATCGCTTAGCGCTGCGAGCAGGGAGAACTTCACCGAATGGAGTAACGGAAACACCAATGCAACTGGAACGGTGATAGTCACAAAGCCGACCCAGATAAACGCACAGTGGTCGCAGCAATACCTAGTTAACGTCATAACACAGTATGGAAACGCAACCGGAGGCGGATGGTATAACAACAACAGCACAGTGCGGATTTCATTGGACTCTGAGCCTGTGGAAATCAACAGCACTACGCAGCTTGGCTTTTTTGAGTGGAGCAACGGGAACGCCAATGCAAGCTTCTACACAAAGCTAACAGGCCCGTTGGTTTTGAGCGCGCAGTTCAGGAGCATGTACCTTACGGTGCTAGCGCCCCAAAGCCAGGAAGGAAATGCATTGAACGATGTAATATTCTATATCGGAAATGGGCCTGTGGCTAGCAGCACTTATCTCTTCTCCGCAGTCAACTACCAAATCTCATACGCATACTACAAGGGGGTGAAGATGACCGTCAATTACAACTTTTCGGTTAGCTCTCCTGGAGTCGTTGCAATAACGCTGCCGATCTACAACGTGGATGTCGCAGCAAGGGACATATTCGGAGCGCCTGTGAATTCGCTCGCGCTTCTAGAGTTCTCTAACGGCACTAAGATCAGCACATACACAGGAAGCAACGGCACGATAGTCTTTAGGAATGTGCCATACGGCTTTGTAAATGGCACACTAACCTATCTATGGATAAGCGAATCGCTCAGTGCCAGAAACGGAAACGGCATCGGAGCTCTGTTTGTCTCGGCATTCAACATAGGCGTTTTCGCTCTTGTGGTGGTTGCGATAATAGTTGCGTTCTTTGTGTCTAGGCATCACTTCGGCAACAACAATCAGCCTGCACAGCCGCAGCTCTAGATAAATTTATAATTTGTGGCACAGAATAACTATTGTTTTCATGAAGGTTCTGATAATAATCCCGCCAAAGGACTTCAGGGACGAGACCGTCTCTATGTCAAAGCTAATTTTAGGCAAGTGGGGAATCACAGTTGCAATAGGGAGCTACACCAAAGAGCTTCGCCAATGCGTTGGCGCACACGGCGCGATCTACAAGCCGGATTTGAATGCTACAAAGCTTACATCAGAAGGATTTGATGGCCTTATAATAGCCGATGGGCCGGGAGTGGAGACTTATCAGCTCTACGATTTCATGCCACTCACTAATCTAGTAAGGGATTTCATAAACAGCAATAAGATAGTTGCGGCAGTGGGCAACTCGGTTAAGGTTGTCGCGCGCGCGAATGTTATAACTGACAGAAAAATATCCGCACCGAAGGATGAGGAAGTCTCAAGACTCATCAGGATATACAGAGGCAAGGAATCGGCTAACGAGATAGAGTTCGACAAGAACTTACTTACGGCAAAGAGCAATCAGAACATTGAGCGTATAGTAAATACGATGCTAGAGCATATGGGAGTAAAGTAGTCATTTGTAGAAGATGTGCTTCTCCTCTTTGCACTCGCATGTGTAAACAAGATATCCCTTTGAGCTTGCGAGTCTGACCTTGCAGTTGAGCCCCGGAATTAGCAGGTTGCCGCAATTCTTGCAGATCGAGTTTTTTATCTGGTTTGGCATCCTGACCTTGTAGTGCGAGCTTATCTCCTTTAGGAGCTTTAGGTATCTTCTTGAGAGCCTGCGTGATTCGTCGTCTTTCTTCTTTGCCCTGTTTGCTGCAAGCAAGAAAAGCTGCTGCATCCTCCACGTTGCAATCTCTAAAATCACTGGGTCCTTTTTTAGCATGTATTGATTATGCACAAGCGCCTTATATTGTTTATTGTGCCAATAGGATTATGCGAATAGAAAAGAAGATCTGGCCGCAATTCTTCGACAAGGTTGCAAGCGGGGAGAAGAACTTCGAGATAAGGCTTGCGGACTTCAAGTGCAAACCTGGAGACGTTCTTGTCCTTAAGGAATGGAATCCGAAAAGCAAGAAGTACACAGGCAGGAAGATGCAAAAGTACGTCAAGTATGTAGCAAAAACAAAAGGCATGAAGTTCTGGACTGCAACCAATATCAAAAAGCACGGACTGCAGGTCATTGCACTCGGAGATGAATAGGTATGGGCCCAAGGGGATTTGAACCCCTGACATCTGGCTTTCTTACAAAAGGTATAAGACCAGCGCTCTAACCAGGCTGAGCTATGAGCCCCCAAAGCACATTATTATATTCATTAAGTCTTTAATATTAATACTACTTTTGCAGGTGCATTACGATGGATCTTGGAGAGGGGCTCAGGAAGGCTATTGCAAGGCTGAGCGGAGCCACCATAATCGACACCAAAACGATAAAGGAATTCAACAAGGAGCTTCAAAAGGCGCTTTTAGGATCTGATGTTGAGGTGAGCCTTGTACTTGCGCTAACGCGAAAGATTGAGGATGCTGCATTAAAGTCCAAGCTCCCTGGAGATGTGAGTCCGAAGGATTATATCACCAATCTAGTTTATGAGGAATTAGTAAAGCTGATGGGGAAAAAATTTGAGCCCGTCCTTGAACCTAAGAGGATCCTTCTTCTCGGATTGTATGGAAGCGGAAAGACGACGACATCGGCAAAGCTTGCGAAATTCTACCAGGACAGAAGGCTCAGCAGCGCCGTTGTGTGCTGCGATGTATCTAGACCTGCAGCATACGAACAACTTGAGACTCTTGCAAAGCAGGCGGGAGTCGGCTTCTTTGGAATAAACGGTGAGAAGGACGTAAGAAAGATCGTCAAGGGTGCAATCGCTGCACTCAAGGACAAGAAAGTGATAATCTTCGATTCGAGCGGAAGGAACGCACTCGACAAACAGTTGATAGAGGAGCTCAAGGAGATAAACAATGAGGCAAAACCGAAGGAGAAGATGCTTGTGATAAGCGCCGATATCGGGCAGGTTGCCGGTAAACAGGCAAGGGAATTCAACGAAGCTGTATCGCTCAGCGGAGTAATAGTCACCAAGATTGACGGGTCAGGAAAGGGCGGCGGCGCGCTAAGTGCGGTGAATGCATCGAACGTGAACATAACCTTTGTGGGCACTGGAGAGAAGCTCAACTCGCTTGAGCTCTACGATTCAAAGAAGTTTGTCGGCAGGCTTCTTGGAATACCTGACATCGAATCACTCATATCGCATGTCCAAGAAGCGGTGAACGAGGCAAACATAAAGCCAGAGGACATGCAGATGCAGGAGCTCAACTTCGATACCTTCTACACGCAGCTAAAGGCGATGTCGAAGATGGGGCCGCTCAAGAACGTTATGGGGATGCTGGGTGTGTCCGACATGCCAAAGGGCGCGCTTGAGGAGAGCGAGGCTAAGCTCAAGAAGTACAAGTCGATAATAGGTTCAATGACACAGGAAGAGAGGCTAAATGAAAGGCTGATGCACGATCAAAAACGTATGAAAAGAGTTGCTATGGGTAGTGGAAGCACTGAGAAGGACATAAGGGATTTGTTGAAGGACTTTGCAAACATGAAGAAGATGATGAATGCATTCCAAAACGATCGGGATATGAAGAGGAAGTTATCGAAATTCATGCCGAAAATGTAAAAAATCAGAAAAAAAGGATAAGGAAGAAAAAGAAAAACAAAAAAAACAAACGTTTTTATCTCTTTGATTTCTTTCTCTTTCCCTTAGCCTTTGATTTCTTTCCCTTTGATTTTTTCTTCATAGCCATTTTCTTACCTTTTGGTAACATTTAAAAGGATAACCTAGAAAGGTATTTAGATAGTCGTGAAATAAACATGAATTTTTATAAATGATTTTGCGAGGAAAAGTTTGACACAGTGTATTTTTATGACGGAAAAAGAGATATTACAAAAAAAACTTGGTGAACTTGAGAAAGAGTACTCAAAAACCAGCTACAACAAGGCAACCAACAAACATCTCGGATTGCTGCGTGCAAAAATAGCGAACGTCAAGAAAAAGATGAGCGAGCGCAAGAAGAAAAGGGGGAAGGGATTCGTTGTAAAGAAGACTGGAGACGCAACAGTGACTCTGGTTGGATTTCCGAACGCTGGAAAATCATCGCTGCTTAAGCTGCTCACAAATGTTGAATCCAAAGTGGCAGATTATGCGTTCACTACAATCGATGCGATACCCGGAATACTTGAGTACAAGGGCGCAAAGATACAGGTCTTTGACCTCCCTGGACTAATCGAGGGTGCGCACATAGGAAAGGGAGGCGGAGCACAAATAGCCAGCGCAATAAGGATCGCCGACATGATTGTCTTTGTAATAGACTCGGGAAATCCGCAGAACCTCTACACACTGATCAAGGAACTCAACGACCTTGGAATACATGCAGGCAAGAACAGGCCTTCGATGCGTATGGAGAAGTTGAATTCCGGCGGAATAAAAATAGAGAACAAGGGATACAAGATACCAGACAAGGAAACAATCGCAAAGATAGTGAATGAATTTGGAATTTACAACTGCGCAATTCATTTCGATAACAATGCAAGCGACGAGGACATAATAGACTTCCTTGCCGGAAACGATATCTACCTGCCTGCGATCGTGGCGCTGAACAAGATAGACGTGAATGAAAGCTATCTTCAGACAAAATCTGAGGTGGAAAAGAAGACCGGTATGAAAGTACTCCCGATAAGCGCGCTAAAGAACATGAACATAGACCAGCTCAGAGAGGGAATTTTCAAGGCACTTAGGCTCAGCAGAATATACCTTAAGCCAAAAGACGGAGCTGCAGATTTCAACAAACCGATAATAGTTGATGAAGAAGCAACAGTGTTTGAGGTCGCTAAGAAGTTGCACAGCGACATAGCAAAGAGTCTCAAGTATGCTTATGTTACTGGCAAGAGCGTCAAGTTCAAGAGCCAGAAAGTCGGCAAGGACCATATTCTGAAAGATGAGGATACACTGACGCTAATATATCAAAACGCTTAAGAATCTGTAATGTTCCATAATATTGGCGATTCAGTTGGGAATAAAGTATTGGGAGTACGAGGACGCTCCGCTTAGAGAGAAGCTCAAGAACCCAAATGTAAAGGAGGTAGCTAAGATCTATTTCGAAAATGAGACCAAGGCATATAGGTTCGCCAAGGCGCTATCTGAAGTTAAGAAGAAGGGAAATCTGAGGCTCAAGGACTGCGGAAAGGAACTTCCGCTTGCAACTTGGAAGAGATATCTAGACTTCGGAGTAAACGTCGGAATACTAAAGCATGAGAGCAGCGCTTATTCATTCACCGACAGGTACACAAAACCGCTGAAGAACATCTCGGTCTACATAAAGAGCTGGATAGATTCGATGAGCGAGGACAAGATGGATGTGCTATTTGCGAACGCAAAGATGCAAAAGCAACAGAAGAGAGGAGGAAGAAGACAGCTAGATGAATCCTCGGAAGGAAGTTCTGATTCACCAAAAGGGCCGATAATAGAGCAAGAGGCAAAGAAACAGGTAGACGAAAACATTGCTGCCTAATTTTCCCTGTGCCATCGTATTCCTTCTTTAGTATCTTCAATTATTATCTTGTGCTTTTCCTTTAGCATATCCCTTATATGATCAGCTTTCTTGAAATCTCTTGCTTTCCTGGCCTCTTCTCTTTGGTTTATCAGCTTCTGTATTTCTTTATCTAGTTCCTTTTTGCCCTCGTGCTTCTCGAACTTAAATCCGAGTATCTGATCGAAGTCCAGCATTGCATTCATTACTGCTCTTGCCTGAGCTTTTGTGAGTTTGCCCTGTTCAATTCTCCTGTTTGTATCACTTATTAGCGAATGCATCGCCGAAAGCGCGCCTGGAATATTGATATCATTATTGACTTGTGCAAAGAACTCTTTCTTCTTTGCAATTACAATCTTTGAGAACTGCTTTTGGTCATCAGTGCTTTTTGTGGACTTTACTTCCGATAGCCTCTGCAAAAATGCGTATACACCATTGAGCGTCTTTGCTGCGTTTGTAAGCGCCTCGAAAGTGAAATTGATCTTGCTGCGATAGTGTCCTGAAATGAGTATGTATCTTACCGCCATCGGTGAGAAACCTTTTGCAACCAGGTCGCTTATAGTGTAAACATTTCCTAGCGACTTTGCCATCTTTCCTCCGTCTACGGTCAGGAAATTGTTGTGCACCCAATAGTTGACAAACTTCTTGTCAGTAACGGCCTCTGACTGTGCAATCTCGTTAGTATGGTGTATTGGAATATGGTCGATACCGCCGCAGTGGATGTCGAAAGTTTTTCCGAGATACTTCATGCTCATCGCGCTGCACTCGATGTGCCAACCAGGAAATCCTTCGCCCCATTTTGAATTCCACACCATGTCGTCAGGCCCTTCCCTTGCCCTGAATCTCCATACTGCAAAATCGGTTATGTTCCTAAGTCCTGCTGCCCTCTCAACTCGCGCTCCTGCCTTGAGATATTTGTTTAGTTTTGCGAAAGTCATGCCTGAGAGCTTTCCGTATTTCTTGAATTTTGAAGTGTCGTAGTAAATTCCAGTCTGGACTTTGTACAAGTAGCCATTGTCATCTAGTTCCTTTATCAGGTTAAGCATCTCACCTATGTGGGATGTTGCTTTCGGCATCACATCCGCAGGAAGTATATTGAGCTGCTTTATGTCCTCTGCGAACTTTGCTGTGTAGAAGTCTGCTACCTGTCTTGCAGTCTTGTGCTCCTTTTCTGCCGCGAGTTTGACTTTGTCTTCTCCTAGATTTGCATCTCCGACAAGATGGCCCACATCCGTTATGTTGACCACATGCCTCACCTTGTGGCCGTTGTATATGATGGCTCGCTTTAGTATGTCCTGCTCAAGATACGCGCGCATGTTGCCGATGTGGGGGGCGCTATATACTGTCGGACCGCAAGCATACATCCCAATTTCTTTTCCAATCGGCTTGAACTTTTGCTTTTTGCGCGCGAGTGTATTGTATAGAGCTAGCAAGAGATCGCCTAACTGTTAATTCCCTTTATGCTCTGGTTGACAACTATGCCCGGCGTAGATATTGGTTTATTCCCGAGCCTAAAGTCACCGACAGCCATGTAGTTTCTTATGTTGGTGTATCCGCCCACCACTCCTGCCACCACCCTTATCGTGACGTTCTGGCACAAGAGCAGTGATAGGGGCATGCTTGCATTGAGGAACTCGCTTGTAGGGTATGGATTGCCGGCGATGTATGTGTTATAATGTGTAGCTATCATGGGGACACCGCCCTGAAGCACTTCAACATATAGCGTTTCTTGATAAGGCGAGATTATCTTGAAGTTTAGGTAAGGCTCAATGACTTTGAATGGCAAGGAGGTTAGATTTCCTGGCTGGATACCAATACCTCCGTGATATGTGCTGGCAAAGAAGGTGCCGTTGTATCCAGTCCATGTATGGTTGTAGTAACCCCTGTTCTGGTTAGCATAAGTTATGTTTGTCGGCACAGAGCCGAATCCGCCTCCGGTCTGGTTCCATCCGATGTAGGTGCCTGTCGAGAAATTCCCGTTGAATATTTCGACTGTGGGTTGAGTGGAAAGACAAGAGCCCTGGGGCACGGTCGTAGTGGATGTGGTCGGTGTCTGATTCGCTGCTATTGTCGTGGTAGCGCTAGTAATCGCAATGGTTGTTGTTCCGGTTTTGATTGCTGGAAGCTTGCTAAAGTAGCTGAAATACACAAATATTATGAGCACGACTAAAATGCCTGCGAAAGTTATTACTGCCCTGTTCATTCAACCAAGGTAAAGTTGAAATGGGAATTATTTAGCTCTTTCGTAACTTTGCTGCCTGTGTGCGATAAATTTGTTTGTAGTTGTGGTGCGCTCATCTAGGTTAACGCTTATAAGCTTTTTCGTATATAAACAACTTATTCTAACATGCCCCAGTTAGAGCTACTGCTGTGTTTTAGGTGAATATTTGGCAAGCGACAAGGAACATTCAATAATTTCGTATGAAAACTTGCTGGTTCCAAAACATGAAATTCTAAGCGATGCAGAGGCTAGGAAGGCATTGAATGAACTAAAGACCACTGCCGAAAAATTGCCAAGAATATTAAGCGACGATCCGGCACTGGGTGGAAAAGCAAAAATAGGACAGATCGTAAGGATACATAGGGAGGAAGGGGGAAGCAAGTATTCTTACTACAGAATCGTGATCGAAGGTTAAGGGTGCGTTAATGAGTAATGAATTGATAGATTCCTATACGACTTCAACGGCTCTGCTTCAGCACCAGATAGAGAGCTTCAACCGTTTCCTTGACTTCGGGCTTCAAAAAATTGTCGACAAGCAGTCATCGATTGAACCAAACGTCGAGGGGTTTTCGCTCAAGCTTGGAAAGATAAGACTTGACAAGCCGTCGATAATCGAGGCTGACAGCTCACGAAGAAATGTTCTTCCTAACGAGGCAAGGCTGCGAAACCTCACATACGCTGCCCCAATGTTTCTTGAATTCGTTCCGGTGGTCAGGGGGATTGAAAAACCTGCTTCTTACGGAGAGGTGTTTGTCGGCGAATTGCCGGTGATGCTCAGGAGCAGCATCTGCCACATAAAGACTATGACAAGATCTCAGCTCCAAGAGAACGGAGAGGATCCTGAAGACCCAGGAGGATATTTCATAATAAAAGGGACCGAACGTGTGCTCATCGGCCTTGAGGATCTTGCACCAAACAGGATAATGACCACGAAAGAGAAGGGTAATTCTGAAGTGGTGAGCAAGGTTTTCTCAACTGCCGCAGGTTTCAGGGCAAGATGCGTGGTAACAAGAGATACTCACGGCAATCTAACAGTTAATTTCCCGACCGCACCTAAACCGATAAACTTCATACTTATGCTCAGGGCACTTGGCCTAACTGCAAAGGAGATGATGGAAATCGTCTCTGACATTCAGGCGGTAAAGAACGACATACTGCTAAACATCGAGGTCAACGAGGCAAGCGATGTCGGACCTACGGAGGCTGCGCTTGAAATCGGAAAGCTCGCGGCCCCAGGACAGGCAAAGGAATACCAACAGAAGAGGGCAGAGACTCAGATTGACACTTACCTATTGCCGCACCTCGGAACGGATCCTGCGGCTAGAAAGGAGAAGGCAAGATATCTAATTGAGATGGCAAAGAAGGCATCACTGGTTTCAAACAAGTATGTTAAACAAGATGACAAGGACCACTACGCAAACAAGAGGGTTAAGTTCGCAGGAGAGCTCATGGAGGAGCTTTTCGCCTACGCATTCAGATTCTTTGTGAAGGATGTAAAGTACCAGATAGAAAGGACAAGCGCACGTGGAAGAAAGATGACAATACAGACGATTATCAGCCCAGACACGCTAACTGAAAAGATAAACTACGCGATGGGAACAGGAACATGGGTTGCAGGTCAAACGGGAGTCTCACAGGTTCTTGACAGGACAAATTTGATAAGCACATACACCCACCTGCGAAGAATAAAATCTCCGCTGGCAAAAAAGCACCCGCACTTCAGGGCAAGGGACGTTCATGGAACGCAATGGGGAAAGATATGCCCATCCGAAACTCCTGAAGGACAAGAGGTAGGACTCACAAAGTACCTTGCAGTCATGGCAAGAGTAACAGTCGGCGCTGATGAGAAGCTCACAGAACAAAAGCTCAGGGACATCGGGAAGATAGAAGAGATATGATCATTATGGCAAAGAAAAGTATCAACGAAAAGTGCTATGTTTACATAAACGGCAAGATACTCGGTTACGTTAAGGATGGAAAATCATATGCAAACGAGGTAAGAAACGCTAGGAGGACAGGGGTGCTTTCTGGAGAGATAAACGTTGCATATGTGGGCAAGCTCAATGCGGTGCACATCAACACAGACAACGGAAGAATAAGAAAGCCGTATATCATAGTAGAAAACAGAAAGTCAAAACTCACTCCAGAACTTTTGGATAAGCTCGGTAAGAAGGAGATAGATTTCAACTACCTGCTAAGGCACGGCATCGTTGAATTCCTCGATGCTGAAGAGGAGGAGAACACTCTGGTGGTCTTCAAGCCAAACCAGATAACAGAGGACACAACGCACATTGAGGTCGACACGACGGCAATGTTCGGATTCACGCTCAACACATCACCTTTCCCGGAGCACAACAACGCGGCAAGACACGCAATGCTTTCAAACTTCATCAAGCAGAGCCAGGGGCTTTACGCAACGAACTTCAACCTCAGATTCGATTCGAGGTCATATCTTCTTTTCTATCCTCAGGCTCCGATAGTTTCGACGGCAGTATACAGATCTGCGAATATGCAAAAACACCCGAGCGGACAGAACTTCATAGTCGCGCTATCGACATACTATGGCTACAACATGGCAGACGCTATAGTGCTCAACAAGGGCGCAGTAGACAGAGGACTCGGAAGGAGCATGTTCTACAAGACATACAGTGATGAAGAGAGGAGATATCCTGGAGGACAAAAGGACGTTTTCAAAGTTCCGCCTCCTACAGCAGAAGGATACCTAGGTGAACACGCTTACTCAAAGCTCAGCGACGACGGAATAATAGAGCCTGAGACAATGGTGGATGAAGGAGATGTGCTTATCGGAAAGGTTGCGCCTCCGCGATTCCTTGAGGAAAGCATCAGCGCAAGCGGACTTGAAGAGAAGATTCGAGACGATTCAACCACGCTAAAGGCAGGGGAGAAGGGAGTAATCGACAGTGTTGTATTCACAGAATCCACCGGAGCAACAAAGGTTGTGAAGGTTAGGATCAAGAGCCTGAGAATACCTGAGAAGGGAGACAAGTTCGCAAGCAGACAGGGACAGAAGGGAGTTGCAGCTTACATAGTTCCACAGGAGGACATGCCATTTAACGAACAGGGAATAGTGCCAGATCTTCTGCTCAACCCGCACTCGGTACCTAACAGACTCACATTCGGACATTTGCTCGAAGAGCTCGCAGGAAAGGCTGGAGCTGTCGCAGGAAAGCACATTGACGGAACCGCATTTGCAGAAAAGGGATCTGACAGAATCTCTGAATACGGCAAGATTCTCGAGGACAGCGGATTCGACAAGTTCGGTGACGAGACGCTTTACGATGGAATAACGGGGAAGAGGTTCAAGGCAAAGATATTCAACGGAATTGTATACTACAACAGGCTCTACCACATGGTAAGCAACAAGCTTCAGGTCAGAAGCAGAGGACCTGTGCAGATACTCACCCACCAGCCAACCGAAGGAAAGGCAAGGCAGGGAGGTCTTAGATTCGGAGAGATGGAACGAGACGTACTTGTCGGATACGGAGCGAGCCTTCTGCTCAAGGAGAGATTGCTCGACCAGAGCGACAAGGCTGCAGTGCTGATTTGCAAGGACTGCGGAAACATCGGATATTACGATTACATCAAGAGGACTGCTGTATGCCCTATATGCGGAGGCACGAGCATGTCCGAAGTGGAGATAAGCTACGCATTCAAGCTATTGCTCGATGAAATAAAGTCGATGCACATCTTCCCTGCGATGAAACTTAAGGAGTGATGGTTATGCAAGCAGAAATAATTGACTTTGTGAAATTCGGAATCTTGTCTGTGGACCAGATAAGAAGGCTAAGCGTAGCAAAGCTCACGGTTCCAGACACTTACAACGAGGATGGCTACCCGATTGACGGCGGTCTTCTCGACCAGCGACTCGGAGTAATTGACCCCGGACTTATCTGCAAGACCTGCGGCGCAAGGGCAAAGGTCTGCCCTGGACACTTCGGACACATCGATTTGATAAGGCCGGTTGTCCACTCGGAATTCTCAAAGATAATCTACTTGCTGCTTCAATCCACATGCCAGAACTGCCACAGGATACTGCTAAATGATGACCAGGTTGTCGAGATACACGGAAAGATAAAGAGCCTAGTAGAAACTGAGATCACAGAGATCAGCGTTGGAACTGAGAGCGAGAGGATGGATGAGAGGGACACTCTGTTCAAGAAGCTCAAGAGCATAAAGAAGTGCCCTCACTGCACAGCGGTGCAGCAGAAGGTGAAGTTCGAATCGCCAACTTATTTCTATTTCGGAGAAGTGCGACTTAAGCCAGATGAGATTAGGGATATGCTCGCAAAGGTAACCAACGAGGACCTTAAGACAATTGGAATTGATCCGGTGACAAGCAGGCCGGAGTGGCTGATAATATCTGCGCTTCTTGTTCCGCCGGTGAATGTGAGGCCGTCGATAACACTTGAATCTGGTGAAAGAAGCGAGGACGACCTGACCCACAAACTCGTCGATATAATGAGGATCAACCAGAGGCTCGAGCAGAACATAAATGCAGGAGCACCGCAGATAATCATCGACGACCTCTGGGAACTTTTGCAGTACAACGTAACTACATACTTCAACAATGAAACGCCAGGAATTCCTCCGGCAAGGCACAGGAGCGGGAGGGCTCTTAAGACTCTTGCACAACGACTCAAGGGAAAGGAGGGAAGATTCAGATACAACCTGAGCGGAAAGAGAGTCAACTATTCCGCAAGAACCGTAATCTCGGTAGATCCATATCTTAAGATCGACGAGGTCGGAGTTCCATTTGAGATCGCAACAAGGCTCACTGTTCCATTCTTTGTAACAGCATGGAACGTAGAGAAGGCAAAGGAGTTCGTCACAAGGGCTGAATACCCAATGGTTCTTGGAGTTACAAGCAAGGATGGAAAAAGAAAGAGAATAACAGACACGAACAGAGAAGAAGTGCTTAAGTCAATACAAGTAGGAGACATACTTGAAAGACAGATAACAAACGGCGACATCGCGCTTTTCAACAGGCAACCATCGCTACACAGGGCATCTATCATGATGCACCGGGTAAAGGTTCTGCCTGGCAGGACATTTAGGCTCAACTACTGCACAACGCACCCATACAACGCCGACTTCGACGGGGACGAAATGAACTTGCACATACCACAGACACTTGAGGCGCAGGCCGAAGCAGAATACCTCATGTCAGTAAAGGACCAGGTGTTCTCCCCAAGAAACGGAGAGGCAATAATCTCAAATAACGAGGATGGAATAACCGGAATGTATCTGCTCACAAACGACGCAACAAAGCTAGACAAGGAGGAGGCCTCTTACCTGCTTAGCATCGGAGAGATATACGAGCTTCCTGAACCTGATAAGAATGGATTGTATGCAGGAAAGGAGATATTCTCAATGCTTCTGCCTAAGGGAATAAACTTTGAACAGAAGACAAAGAAGGGAGTTCTAAAAATAAAGAACGGAAAGTTAATTGAAGGAGTTCTTACAAAAGCAACATTTGGAATCGGAAGCAAGCTGCTCGCAAAGATTTCCGTAGATTTCGGAAACGTGGTGCTAAAGGATTTCATATCAAATGCAAGCAAGGTTAGCTATTCATATGCTACAACACACGGAATAACAGTAGGAATCAAGGAATACCTGATAACCGCAAAGATTGAGCAGAGCAGGGACAGGATAGTCAGCGAGACATTCTCAAAGGTCACAGACTTAATCAACCAGTACAAGAACAAGAAGCTTGATGCATTGATCGGTTACACACTCAAGCAGTCGCTAGAGCAGATGATAATGGCAGAGCTCGATCGGGCAAGGGAGAAAGCTGGAGAGGAGATGGTGGCCAACACGCCGGTTGCAAACAATGCTATAATCATGGTAAATGCTGGATCAAGAGGTAGCATACTCAACCTAGTGCAGATGAGCATGCTCTTGGGTCAGCAAGCGACATCATCCGGAGGAAGAATCAAGCGCGGATACTATAGCAACAGGGTCTTGCCACACATAAAGCCTGGAGACATAAGCCCTGTGGCAAAAGGTTTCGTGACTTCCAGTTACTATATGGGATTCGAGCCTATCGACATGTACATGCATGCTATCGGATCAAGAACGTCGGTAGTTTACAAGGCGATGCTTACCGCAAAGTCAGGTTATCTGCAGAGAAGATTGATCAACGCGCTTCAAGATTACCAAATAGAAGCAGACCTAACAGTTAGAGACGTTCATGGAAACATAGTGCAGACAAGCTACGGAGGCGATTCTATAGACCCAACCATGATTGATCTTGCGCTGGTTTCAGAGGAATGATTATATGAAGAAGAACTTTACCGTAATACCAGGAGAACCTGTAGGAGTAATAGCTGCGCAATCAATCGGAGAGCCGGGAACTCAGATGGTCCTTAGATCTTTCCACTACGCAGGAGTCGCATCCTCGATCGCAACATCAGGACTGCCAAGGCTCGTGGAGATAGTCGACACAAGGAAGAAGCCTGCAACTCCATTCTCATACATCTATCTAAAGGGCAAGGCAGCAAACAATTTTGAGACCGCAGAACAGATAGTAAAGAAGATCAGCGAGGTCAGGGTTAACGATGTAGCAAGGAGAATACTTGAAAACTTCTCCAAGGGAACGATAATGCTCAAACTCGATGAGCAGAAGCTGGAGGCTAACGAACTCACGGCAAAGGGAGTCGCATCAAAGATAGAAAAACTGATAAATGCTGAGTGCAAGGCTGAAGGAAACACACTTCTGATAAAGACCCACACAAAAGCGGCCAAGGCTGTGAGGGCAATGGCTGTGCAGATAGGCAAGCTCACGGTAAATGGAATAGAGAACGCAGGAAGAGCAGTCATAAAACAGGACAAAAAGACCGAGGAATTCTACATAGTCACAAACAACAGCAACCTTGCAGGCATAATGCAGGTTGATGGAGTTGACACTTCAAGGATTTACACTAATGATATCTTCGAGATGCTCAGGATCTTTGGAATTGAGGCTGCAAGGAACACAATCGCAAAGGAACTAGACATCGTGCTCAGGGAACAGGGAATAAACGTCAACCAGAGACATTTGAACATACTCGCCGACGCGATGACAGCAGCGGGCAGCATCAAGAACGTGGGAAGAAGGGGACTGAGCGGAGAGAAGGAGTCGATATTTGCTAGGGCAGCTTACGAAGAAACGGTTAAGCACCTAATCAATGCAGCAGCGTTCGGAGAAAGAGATGACATGAAGGGAGTCACGGAGAATGTGCTAGTCGGAAAGCAGATACTCCTTGGAACAGGAACGGTGACGCTGGCCATAAAGAAGGAGGACCTCTCAAAGATAAGCGAGAAGAGCTCGAAGAAATAATCATATTTGTTTTTATTTGGTGAACTGATGCAAGAAAGACCTTTCGATCTGCTGAACAAGGCAATTGGCCAGCAGGTTTTGATAAGAATGAAGAATGGAAATGACATAAGGGGCAAGATGACGGCGTTCGACATACACATGAACATCGTGCTCGACAGTGCTGAAGAGCTTGAAGATGGAAATCTCAAGACAAAGATCGGCACTATACTTCTAAGGGGAGGAAACATTCTCTGGATATCCCCGGCATAAATTTTCATTGGCGCTAAAGCGCTTAGCTGCGCCCCGAAATTAAAATGCTTAAATAAGTGTCCACTTCAATGATATTGTTGGGCTCCTGGCGCAACGGTAGCGCGCCTGCATGGCATGCAGGAGGTTGCGGGTTCGAATCCCGCGGAGTCCAAACTTAAAAACCGACGACAAAAGTCGGGTTCAACTCCTAAGCCCAAACTAGCTGAAAATGCGGGTTCGGGGTTCATTTTCAGCGAGTTTCTAAGCAGTACAGAGCAGATAATCGGCGCGCTACCAAAAAGTCAGCTCAACGAGCTCCGGGCCACTCTTGCAAGGGTCCATGCTGCCAGATTCAGAAAGCGCAGAGAGCCAAAATACGGCTCCATAAACAAAGGCTTCACTGAACTTGAGCTGCAGCATTTCTTTAGAAATGTAAAATCCGAAAAGTTCAGGCTTTTGTTCAAATATCAGGCCTATTTGGGCCTTCGAGTAGGCGAAGTCAACAAGTTGCACGTAAGCAACATCGACTTCGATAAACGAGAGCTTACCATAAAAAGCGAGAAATCACGTAAGTTAGATTCGCTAATTATTCCATTTGAACTGTTCAAAGAAACGTACAATTTTATCGATAAGAACATGGAACTGATAAAATCTGCAAATGGTTACATTTTTTATAAGGAAAATGACAATAACCACAATAATGTGCAGTATGTTGATCTTGATTATGTCAGAAAGGTGTTCAGGCAAGCAGCCAAGCGTGCTAATTTGGATCAGATATATGATTACTCTGAAGAGGTTGTAGCAGGTCGCAAAGAAAGGCCATTACACCGGCTTACAATGCATAGTTTGCGTCATTACGCCATAACACATTTCGCTAAGTCCACTAATGGCAACATAATACTAGCTTCGAGGTTTGCGCGCCATTCATCGCCAACCGTCACAATGCGTTACATTGCCAAAGACAACGAAGAACTATACAAGAACATTGATTTTGCCTTTAATAATTCAAAATTAAATGAATTGACCCTGTTCGCTAAAAAAACTTCTATAAATAAGGCAGACAATACAAAAGCATTATAAGTTTATATGGGAACAATTAATAGTCTGGTTCTGGGTGGGTTGGCAGTTATATGGTGTTGGTGTGGAAATGGGAGTCAAGCAAGATCAGTACCTAGTGGGTGACTGTAAAGAATTGCTTGTAGGCATACCTGATGATACTTTTGACCTGATTGTGACCTCACCACCATACGCAGACAGCAGGAAAAGTACCTATGGTGGCATCGCTCCGGATCAATACGTAGAATGGTTCTTGCCTCGCTCAAAAGAGTTCCTAAAAGTACTAAAGCCGACAGGTACTTTCATATTAAACATAAAAGAAAAGGCAGTAGATGGCGAACGACATACATACGTCCTAGATTTAATAAAAGGTTTGAAGGCGCAAGGCTGGCTTTGGACCGAAGAGTACATATGGCATAAGAAGAACACACATCCTGGCAAATGGCCGAACAGATTTAGAGATGGGTGGGAAAGATGCCTCCAGTTTAACAAAACCAAGAAATTTAACATGTACCAAGATGAAGTAATGGTACCAATCGGTGAATGGGCCCAAAAAAGATTGAAGAATCTCAGTGAAAATGATAAGAAACGGATGATTTCTTCTGTTGGTAGCGGCTTCGGCAAGAATATTTCCAATTGGGTCGGTAGGAATAAGGTGTATCCAGATAATGTTCTTCATATAGCACCAGAATCTAGCAATAAAAACCATAGTGCGGTCTTTCCTGTAGAATTGCCGCTATGGTTCATAAGACTCTTTACAAAAGAAGGCGACCTTGTGCTAGATCCGTTCGCAGGTTCAGGCACTACCGCTGTCGCAGCAAAGCTTGCAAACAGAAACTATATGATGATTGACATAATGGAAAAATATAAGAGCATAGCAGAAGAAAGAGTAAATCATGAGTGCTCTAACATTAAAGGACATAGAGAAGTTCGTCCAGCAGAATATACAGTCCTTTCATACAAGCAGATTGCAGGCATTGGAAAGAACTAATCTTAAGGATCTCCTCAAAAAGAAGAATCCTTACCTTTTCAAGGCCAAGAATGTGACTACCGCTAACGAGCTTGTGCAGTCTTTCCTTGACGCCAAGCTTTCGTCTTCTGAAGAAGAGATAATAGGCGCATTCTTAGAAGAATTGGCGATTTTTGTTGCAGAGAAAAAGCTGAACGCACAAAAAGCTAGCTCATCTGGCATTGATTTTCAATATGTAGAAGGCGATACAGCTTATGCGGTTAGCGTAAAGTCTGGTCTAAATTGGGGCAATAGCAGCCAATGGAAAGCTTTGGAAGTTGACTTTAAGAGAGTTGGCCAAGTTTTACGTCAATCTCGCAGGATAAAGCATATAGAATACATTTTAGGAGTATCTTACGGAAATGCTCCGACTATGATAAAAAGAGGTTTCATAAAACAGATAGCAGGTCAAAACTTTTGGTATATGCTTAGTGGAAATAAATCCTTTTACAAAGACATGATTGAGCCTATCGGATACAAAGCCGAAGAACTTAACAGGCAATTTGAGAAAAAGAAGACCAGCTTGGTAAGTAAATTGACTAAAGAATTCTCAAAGGACTTCTGTGATAAAGATGGTACCATCCTATGGGGCAAGCTAGTAGAATTCAATTCTGGCAATTTCGGTAAGAAAAAGTAGTGTAATTATGAAAACCGCAGAGAGATGCAATGAATGCGGTAGAAATGTAGCTTCTAGAAGTGGACTTTTTGTAGATAGAACCGCTTCCTTCGATAATTATAAGACTCAAACCCTAATGGGTAAGCCTTTCCCAAATGGTGGCTTCATGTGCAGAGAATGCAATGATAAAGTTTTCAATAGCTAAGGTTTATTTTGTAATTTCTTGACTGCCTTCTTTCCATTGAAAATTATAACAGTTAGTATAAGTACTATTGCAAGTATCCAACTATCGGTCATATTCCACTTTATATATTGCATGGAAATTCCTCCAATACCAATTTCCAAAACCATAAGTATAACTCCTAATTGTTGATCTTCTATTGAACCGTTTCTACCTAAAATATTGAATTTGAATTTTCCCCCACTGAAATCAAATAACTTCTCTATATTAACTATGCCAATTTGTGCTCTGTTATTGCTTGCTATATGCGCAGTATTGTTGCTCATAGTGTTTACATCACTTTGAATCCTTTCAACCTGTCTGCTTCGATTCATTTGAGCAAGCCAAAGTTCTCCATTACTCGTTAGTCTTAAATGATAGCCTATTGTTGCATTTTCGTATAAAAATAGGTCTCCTCTCCCGCCATAGTCTCTTATTCTTTGTTCGTCATCTGCATTAATTGATACAAGTCCATCAGCTTTAAGTTCTTCTACTGTTTTACAAAGTTCTTGATATTCATTGTTGGCACTATTTCTAGGTATTCCTAATCGATCTCTTAATACATCAGTGGTAACGCTCTGACCAGCTGGTATAGGTCTCTTTAATTCTGACAATACCCATTCTTTCGTTACTTGTGGCATCAAACCAACTATACATTATATAATAACTAAAAAACTTAGTACCCCCACATTATTGTTTCGCTTCTTGTGTTTTTAAGCCTTAACTTTGTTCAAAAACAAAAAGGTTTCACAGTCGATATAACACCAAGCCTCAGTTTACCATTACTTGTATGCTCTGTGAACTAAGCAGGCTGCCTTTATAATATAAGCTTAAGGTAACATTGTAGCCAACCGATGAAGTAACTCCAGCAGGCTTCTTGCCAAATATCACGAATGGCGGAGAAGTAAACGGCTCAACCCCTATGAGCGGCGATGAATTTATTGTAGTTACGCGAGTGCCGTTGAAATAAACAGCATAAACATTCGTCTGGTTTGAAGAGTTGAAAACGACATTGAATATAGTATTATTAGCGTTTTGAACGTTTTGTAGCTTAAACGTTATCGGATTAGATTGCGCCGAATTTTGCCCGCTCTGTACCGGAATAGAACTTTGAGATACAGAAAGTTGTGCAGTAGGTGTGGGTGTACCAGTATGTATTGTTCCTGAAAGCCACAGGCCTACTATGGCCACTATAGCAATAACAACTACCACTATCCCTATTCCTCCACCTCTTTTCCTTCTCATAATATATCCTTGTACTATTGGGGCATAACATTATTTTAGTCTTTGCCCCTTTTCTTATTACCTAACTTCGCCATTTCCTCAAATCTTTAACCAGACTATTTTTAGGCGCCAGTGGCGATGTTTTCATAGATAAACATGAAAAACATCACTACGCCACTGGGTGGTATTTGTATAGTAGACAAGATAGAAAACGATTTCGGTCTGATCTCCAAACTCTTCGA
>JBOGSA010000009.1:0-17645 GCA_050749785.1 Candidatus Micrarchaeales archaeon
AGCTACCCTTGGACAGAGGGGAAGTCACGCTCAGGGAGATATGACCTCTGCGATGCAACAGGTATCGCAAGTCGCATCGTTGAACCGAGAACATACTTTGCACTTAGGTGCGAGGGAAGCCCACACTCTTTAGAGGTGGGAGGATGTCACTTTACCGTACTAGCCTTACTTACTGCTTTTTATTTATTTCATAACAAGTAATATCGTATTTCATGGCAAGCATAATGGAGGATTCTTTTGAGACATACGCTCAGAACCTCAAGTTCATACTTCTCTTTTCTATACCGTTCATAATCTCATTCCTTATTCCGGTTCTGGCCCCGTTGCCGACATACGTTACGATAGGAGGAATATTCCTTAGGAGCGCGAGCCTCTTCATAAACATGAACATACTGAGCCTTGTCGCCATAGTCGTCCCAGTGTTCGTGTCGCTGCTCTTCTTGAGCTTTGCGCTTGTTGCTATAAGCCTAATAGTTAAGGCCGGAAGGACGCACACAAGGACAGGAAGATCTGTGCTTCAAGGAATTGAAGGATACACGGCCAAGGTGTTCGTGCTTCTCCTTGCTTTCCAGTTGCTGCTCATAATCGTAAACATTGTAGGATACTACCTAGGCATATCCGGGATCCTGACGGCAATTGTGGGCTTTGTTGTCTTCATGCTCATCTTCTATGCGCCGAGCGCTATGGTTATTGACAACAAGAAGATGATTCGGGCAATAAAGGACAGCGCAAAGCTTGTGATACATCAGCCGCAATACTTCATCGGCGGAGTCTTTTTGCTACTTATACTTCTCGGGGTAGTCGACACAGTGGTGATAGGTATAGGGGGCACTTTCCTTAGCGGCTATATTGTGTTGCTTGTGAGCTCGCTCTTCATACTTCCTTACTTCGTAATCTTCCAGGCTGAAGCTTACATGAAGCGATTCCCGATAATAAGAAATGCGTGATGCGTTGGACATGCGCAACATGTATCTGGGTTCGATTGCATTCCTTGTGCTCTTTGCCGCAATTAATGCACAATCAGCATCGGGGCCCGTAAATCTGGGCACAGCATCAACTTTTGGGATTCTTTCCGGTAGCACTGTGAATTTCATAAATCCTAGCACACCCACCACTGTATCTGGCGATCTTGGAGCTACGCAGGTAATACCAGCATCTGGGCCCAGCACCCTGAGCGGTCAGATGCACATTGGCGATTCAACATACAGTTCTGCAATGGCGGCGCTTGGCACGGCGATAAGCGATGCAAACTCAAGAAGCTGCACAAAAACGTTCGCTGGAATTGAGATTGGGGGCCAGACTCTTGAACCTGGCGTATACTGTGTGTCTGGCAATGCGCAGATAACCGGAACGTTAATTCTCAATGGACAAGGAGTTTATATCTTCAAGGTGCCCGGAACTCTGACCACGATGTCTAATTCGCAAATCGAATCAACAAACGGAGCCTCTTCAACACAGGTCTTCTGGAGCGTGGGCAGCTCTACAAGCCTTGGAACCGATGCTAATTTCTTCGGCATAATTCTAGGCGAGGGGGCAGTTAGTGAGGGATCTTCTGGAACGGTAATAGGCGCGATAATGACTGAATCATCGGTCGCGATAAGTGGCATTGATTCCGTGACAAACCCTAATGGCGGTTCGCCAAGCAGCGGTGGCACCACTACGAGTACAACCTCTTCGAGTTCAACTACTACAGTCTCTGGTAGTAGTGGCACAGGTGGGATTACGGGCGGTGGCTCTGGTAGTGGTTCGCTTATCAGTGGCACTTCGACTAGCTCGCTTGCCCTAGAGCTTTGCGGGATTGTCGACACGATAAGGACGATTATAGGTTTGCTCGCACTAGTGATGTTTCTAATAGGGGGACTTCTTTACGCCATAGGCCACTTCATGCCGAGCGCAGGACAGGTCAAAGCAAGCATGCAGGGATGGGCGATGGGCCTAATCTTTGGAGGGGTGATTGGAGTGGTGTTGGTGATACTTGCGCCATATATCATTAGTGTAATAATTAACTTCGGCTCTGGAATCTCGCAACTCCAATGCTAAGCCTCCAATCTCGACTATTTCCCCATTCAGGATAGGAATTTAAATAATCGCTGCAATAGCTTATTGGTTCGATGCGACGGCAACTCTTCTGGTCAGTCATTCCGTTTCTTGCGCTCATTTTTCTGCTCGGCACCAATCTTGCATACGCACAGACCAGCACGCAGAGCGCCCCGCAAACGCAGACCAGCACACAGAGCCCTCCGGGAACTTTGGCATCGATTACGCCTTCGCAGATATGCAGCAACCCTCTTGTACTCAATCCAATACTTGTAAACCAGATTCCTCTGATCGTCCTTGCGCTCATAGCACTTAGCATCTCTTTTGACGTGCTTGCTATAGGCTACATAATCGGCAAGTTGGTTCCCGGTACGCAGCTGAGCGCCTGGGTTAGGAAAGAATACTGGGAGATTGCAAAATCTGCTATGTTAATAGCAGGAATATATGCGATACTGGTGTTTGCCGGAAGCCTTGCTTCCAGCCTGATTGTGCCGATAAATTCTGCGGTGCTACCTAGCTATACATCCACCGGCACACCGCAACCTACAGGTACACTAAGCACCCCGCTCACTACTCTTTCTCTCTCTGCACAGGCTTACCTTCAGAATGTTTATGGATGTGCAGCCGCTTCTTCTTCGGGAAACTTTGCAAACACATATGGGAGCTATTTTATGGGCTTGGGCGAGGGCATTGGAATTCTAAGGGAAATGCGCGTCGGCTACTACATACCGATACCGATCGGACTTATTGTTCCTGAGGCGCCAACATTTCTTCTTGGAACATCATTCCAGCCATACGCTAACAAGATGGTGCTCGGTGACATCGATGCTGGCACTTACGAGTCATTGTTAAACGATGCAATCAGCATCATCATACTTCCCTTATATTCAATAGTGGATTTGGAGTTCTATCTTCTGCCGCTTCTCGCGTTTGCAGGATTGGCGTTCCTCATACCGATGGGAGTGATATTTCGGTCCATGCCATTTGTGCGCGGAATCGGCGGAACGCTTATCGCCATAGGCATAGGCATCGTGATCGTCTTGCCTGCTGCACTCCTCTTCATCAATCAGCCCATATACAACGCTGTTGTAAACAATTACCTCTCGCCATCGGTGTGCAGCCTCAATTCTGCGCCGTGGTGGTACATTGCCGTCGCCCCAACGTCATCATCCCCTGCTACAGCCACACCGAACCAAAACCCGCAGACATTGCCTAGTAGCCTAAAGTGCGCAGGGAATAACAACGGATTCATAGACGCGTTTGCAAGCGACGGTTCAATATTTCCTGCAATGAATGGCATATTCGAATATTCGGTAGCTGCGGTGATACAGTGGCTCTTGTTTATACTAGATCTTATGATTCTGTTCCCTCTAGTTGATACAATCGCAAAGTCGCTGGGCGGAACGATAAACATCTCGTTTGGAAAGCTGAAGGTGAAGTGATATGATTCAAACGCTATTATTGCAAGTATCGAATGCATGCGCATTCGGCGGGCTCAACACCAACAACTGGATTGGGATAAGCGGACTTGTGATACTTCTCAGCCTTAGCGTTGCGGGACTTGTCTACCTAATTTCCAACTTCCTTGGAAGGCGTGAAACAGAAAAGCTACGCGGCTATGTCAGGTTCGAACTCGGCCAGATCGTGGTAAGCTCGCTGATAATAGTCGTGCTTCTTGCATTCGCAGCTACTACATGCAGCATAGGCACACAGATAAGCCAGCCGCCGCTGCCTCCATTTACTGCGGCACAAAATTACGTCGGCAACCTGCTCTTCGTGCAGGGCATACGCCTTGAGACAAGCCTTTACTCAACTTCGATACAGTTTGCGATTTATGGTGATACTCTTGACGCAATCTCAGGTCCGGCGTTGACTGCTGTGCAAGGCGCAGCTCAAGGCGCAATCCAGGGTATAATCAGCAAGCTTAACCTGCCGTCCCTGCCTGCTGGCATCGGTGTGGATGTGGGCTTTACTAACCCAAACTTCGGCACAATCTTCAGTAATTACGCAGCGGTGCTCACAGATATCTACATACCGTTGATCATCCTGAGTTTTGCAATGCTGTTCGTACAGTTCATACTGCTCCCGTTAATATCTGCTGGTGCGCTGACTGTGGTTGTTCCAGTGGCACTAATAATGCGCAGCCTCTCATTTAGCGGACCTAGATTGCGTGAAACTGCAAACGCATTCCTCGCAATTGCGATCGCATTCTACTTCATCTTTCCGATGACGTTCGTAATGGACCAACTGATACTGAATTGGATGTATTCGGTGCCGTCACCTCTACTTTGCAGCGATGTGAGCAATCTTGCCACATGCAACTTCAATCCTTACCCTCAATACATAAGCAATTACCAGACAACAAGCCTAAGTCCGAGCACGCTCTTCCAGGGAAGCGGCACAATGCCGGGTTTCTCATTGCCATATGACTTCTACTATACCGCTGGCTCGCAGTTATTTGGCAGCATCACCAGCTCAACAAACAATCCATTCGCCGCGATTTTATACGCGCCGGATACAGTAGTGGCGCTCGGTACACAGGTATCTAATTACGTCTTTGAGAGCACGGTTCTTATAGCGCTTGACCTGGCAATAACGGTTGGAATAGCAGTGGGCCTTGTGAAGGGGCTCAACAGTGCGTTCAGCTTCCTTGGAGCCGAGAGTATTTTCAGTTGATATTAATGGGATACGAGAAAATTGCATTTCCTGTTTCAATACTAGCGCTCCTGATGCTTACGACTATTAGTGGGGCGCAGAGCGTGCCTTCAGTGATTGCAAACCCGGTGGGCAGCCTTGAGTTGTGGCTTCCGATAGTAACTATAGCTGTATTCATCTCAGTGGCAATAGGCGCACTTATCTACATACTCGGAAAATTCCTCAACGATCCGCAGATAAGCGCGAGGGGGATAACAGAA
Organism: Candidatus Micrarchaeales archaeon; assembly: GCA_050749785.1. GTDB lineage: Archaea > Micrarchaeota > Micrarchaeia > Micrarchaeales > CABMGC01 > JAGWGI01. Next base: position 4,953 of record JBOGSA010000009.1, read on the forward strand.
ATTGGCCAGTCTGTTGGCACAATGATATTCGCCGTCATAATAGTCGCGTTTCTCATCTTCTTCGGCACATTCATCGCAAACTCACCTCTTGTAGGCGAGCATGGGATTGCACCGGCGCTAACCAATATATGTAGCACTCTGGGCAGTGCCTCACTTAACATTGCTAATTCGATGATAACCGATTCGCCAACTTCGGTTGTATGCTCTGCTGCAGGCGCGATAAAAGGCGGACAGATTTCTTACGTCGACTACGGGCTCTCCGCAAGCTATCTTATAATCGCCAACCTTACAAACCAGGCAGCAAACAATATCAACGCCCTCTACCAGTATGAAAGCTATATCGGATTCCTTAGCACGCTCACCTCAAGCCCTGGCCTGTGCCTGCCTAGCCCTGCATGCGCAGTCCCAATAACACCCAGAATACTTAGCATCAGCCTGACATCTACACCTTTTGCCGGATACGGCTTCATAAGCTCGGTAACAAGGCCGCTTGAGACGCAGGCCATCTTCATAATGTACATGTTGCTCACGCAGCTTATAATCGTATTTATGGTGCTGCTTGTCTGGCCTTGGCTGCTTGCTGCAGGGATTGTGCTGCGCGCGATACCATTCACAAGAAGCGCAGGTGGTTTGCTCATGGGAATCACTCTTGCGATAGTCATAATATATCCAATCGTATCGATAGTCGAATATGGAGCCCTTGGCAATGGCGTCTCCACCAGTCAGATAATCGGCGCGCCGGTTGCACCGCCCATCACATGGGACTGGGGTGATCGGGGAAGCACCAGTACGGGTGATTCTGTTTACCACCTATACGGCAGCCCAGGTGTTTATACTGTAACTGCAACAGTGCATGTAAACGGTCAAACTTACAGTGCATCAAAAGCAATCACAATGCAAAGCGGGGGTTCTGAGGTTGATTCCATTGCTACCTCGACTTCGGGACAGCAGCAGATGAGCTTCAACTACGATACAGACGGGCTCTTAATATCAACGCAGATCAACTCAATCGCAGGACTCCAACAGCTTGTAGGCACTGCACTTTACGGACTTCCAACAAGTGTCCTAGGGCCTGACGGATCGCCGAAAAGTGTTCAGGGACCGGCAGCCAGCCTTAGCGCACAGCAGCTACAGAGCGTTGTAACATACAGCTCTCTCACACCCAACTTCTACGTCTTCCCTAATATCGAAGAGATCCTAAACTACAATGGATGCTGGATTAACGGAGGGCTCGGTGCGGAGGAAGCCCACGATTCAGCCTTGATGGCTGCCACTTTAGGTCTGGGAGCTGCATTTTCATTCGGCGGGTTTGTCGCCGCGCCACCGGCGCTAAGCGGCATACTGGCCACACAGTGCGTACCGGGAGCAGCAATCACGACAACACTAGAGATGACGGATGTGTATGGATTGATGTCCGTATCTGGATTCATACTTCCAATGCTCACAATACTGATAGTCATAGCGGCGATAAAGAACATCTCGTACCTGTTCGGCGGGGACACAGACCTTGCGGGAATAGGAAAGTTGGTGTAGAAAATGATAAAAACAACATTTGCAATTGTGCTGCTTGCGATTCTTCTCGGCGGCGTCTGCGCTGTTGGCGCGCAGACGGTAAGCTTGTTGCCATCGCAAGAGCAGATATGCAGCCAGTTTTTCAGCACAGGCGCAACAACCACATCGCCAAGCACCCCGCTATCTAGCACCTTCTCAGGCCTGGGAATAAATTCCTATTCAAGCTACAACTATGTTCCCGTATTCTCGCTTGCAATTGTTGGCATGGTGCTCGCAGTACTTGCGATACTCTATGCGATAGGCTACGCGTTCAGTCTGCCTAGAGTCATAACGATGGTCAGAACAGAATACCTAGAGAGTGTCCTTAACATAATAATAATAGTCTTGATTGTAGGCGGCATGGCTACGCTTAGCGCAGGTGTGGGTTTCATAGCGAACTTGGGCGGTGCGGCGGTTTCAGCATCAGGAGCTGGCGGCGCCACGCTGATAAGCGGACAAACCACACTGCCTACGATATACAACTCTGTGTGCAACACCTATGTGAACGATGCACTCTCGCATCTTGCGGGTTTAGGTGGAATAACGGTAGTGTCGCTTATACTAAGCGAGGCGTCGAGCTTCGCGGTTTCGGCAATTCCAAACGGAGTTGGGGTGTCTTTTAAGCCATTCTTCGGGCTTATTCCGCTGCAGCAGGTTACCTTATTTCTCACTCCTCTTATATCAGGGGTCGTTGCAATAGAAGTGGGAATTGTTTTCTTCCTTGCAATAGTATACTATCTGTTTCCGATATTCCTCTTCGCCGGAATTCTCTTCAGGTCATTCCCGTGGACTAGGGCCGCTGGCGGAACGCTGATTGCGCTCTTCATAGGCTTCTACGTTTTCTTCCCTGCTCTTGTCTATCCATTCACCCAGATAAGCTACAATAGCATCCTAACCGCAAGCGCATGTGGAGCTCTTGGCACAGGAACTTCAACTACCTTCTCAACTCTGTGCAATGGTAGTAATGGTTTGGGCTATCAGCAAAACGGCGGCAAGATAAGTGAGTCTTTGGGCGCAGGTGTGCTCTATGGACTTTATGGAGTTGTTAATAATGTGGGGAGCTTTTTCACCGGCGGCGAGTTCTCTGGCCTCTTGGATTATTATCTCTTCACTATTGTTAACGAGACATTCCAGCTATTGGGGATCATCATAGCGTTTGTCATCTCATACAGCTTGCTTGAGGGATTTGCAGACCTGCTCGGTGCACCGTCGCTGAGCGCAAAGGACATGTTAAAGAAGGTGATATGAAATGATATTCCAACCCATCTTATTCCTAAACAGCTGCTTAAGCAGCGTCGGAGGATTTCTAGGCGCGCCGCTCACCGGTTGGTTCCCATTCGCGTTCTTTGGAGTTCTTGCTGTGATGCTCATACTTGCCATGATATACGCGCTCAGCCCTATAATGGGGCGCAGTGAGCTTAGGAATTGGACAAGGTTGAAAATGTACGAAACCGCTTTCGCATTCCTGCTTGTAATACTCTTCGGCAGCTTCGCCACCTTGGTGTGCACCGCTAACCCGGTGAGTATACTAGGCACACAGAGCGTCAACCTTGTTCCGAATGTTCCCGGACAGGCCAACTGCGTCAATTCGGTCAATATCTACGCGCTATCCGAATGTGACTTATATAGTTTCAATAACAACATCGTATCGTTCCTTACCAACATCGCTGCAGAAGCAACATTTGCTTTCTCAGTAACTCCAGATACCTCAATATCGGTAGGTTTCATAAAAGGGGTGAGCGGCGTCGGTATAGCGCTCCAGGCACAGCCGATTATTGCACCGCTCAAATTCTTCGCTCAGGGCGCTGCGACAACGCTTGGAAGTTTGATAATACTCTCGCAGGTACAGTTGCTCTTGCTCGATGCGTCCATGCTAATCTTTGCAATACTAATGCCGTTGGGCTTAATCGCAAGGATCTTTGGGGTTACAAGAAGCTTTGGCGGTGCAATGATTGCCTTCGCATTTGGACTTGGGATTGTATTCCCAATAATGGTTGCACTAACCTACGGGTTCTTGGTGCAGGTCATGAATAGCATAGGGGTGGTTAGCATACAGAACATTGGCGTAGCTCTTTTCTTCTCGCCTGATCTCGGTAATGCCATATTCAACATGTTTGAGTATATTGGTATGGGCATAGTGGGAACACTCATACTGCCTCTTATAACGTTCACCATAGTTAATACTTTCATACAGGACTTCTCGCAGGCTGTAGGGGAGAGGATGGACTTCCTCTCACTTCTCACTGCGGTTGCATAGGTGTGTCGATGAAAAAAATATTTTTGTTGCTTGCTTTCCTCTGTGTCATATTTGGCACAGGGCTGTTTAACGCGCAGTCAGGCCCTACTCCAAGTGCATGCGCTAGCAACCTCTTTGGAATACAGCAACTTGCACCTTGGTATTGCAACAACATTGATACTGCGGTCGCCAACATCTGGCAGCAGTGGCTACCAATCGGCATGCTCGTGATTACAGTCGCATTCATGATTGCCGCCCTTATCTTTATGTTTGGGATAGCATTGAGGAATCAGAGGGTCAGGGAATTTGGGGTCGGTGAGCTTTATGAGGCAACAGCAACAGCGATAATAATCATAGCATTCATGTTTTTGACATCTATAATGATAGGCTTGGTGCCTGCGCTCTTAATAGGGCCTGCAAATCCGTTCGTCACCTCATTGACTTATATTTCTCAGACAATAGGACAGGTCGACCATGTTGTGACTGCTTTATTCAACATATCCCTTCCTGCTGCATACTACTCTAGCTTTTCGCTAAAGGTAGCAATCGCTGGGAGCAACTCTTTTGGAAGTATCATAGCTGCGCTCGCTAGCCCGATAACCGACTTTGCAACTCAAGCTTTTGCTTCCTCTATACAAATACTGTTCATAATACCAGCACAGACCATCGCATATCTTCTCATGGATGGATTGCTAGTACTCAACATAGAATACTACTTATTAATCTTCGGAATGTACGCTGCGATTCCTGTATTCCTGCTTCCTGGCGCGCTTTTGCGCGCATTCACCCCAACGCGAAGCGTAGGCGGTATGTTCATGGCGATAGCAATTGGCTTCTTTTTCATAATGCCGATACTGTTTTCCGTAGCATTCTTCTTCACTCAGGCAGGTGTGGCAACATCACTAACGACGGCATCGAATCAACTTAATCAGTTTGGGCAGGGGGTCGGGGCAGAACAAAATGCGATATCTGCAAGCAGTCCGCTTATAACTACACTAAACAACCTTCAGGGTTCTATGGGGCCGTTCTGGCTCTCTGTGCTCTTCTATCCTGCGCTAATAATGGCGATAACATATTTTGGAATAACCACCATAGCCGATTTCATAGGGGGCTTCGCGCACGGCACTGGAGGACTGGTCGCAAAAATGTAGATTTCGGTTCTGTAGAAATCCTATGAAAACAGATACATTGTGGTTCATGTATCTGTGAATATTGTAAACAATATCGGTCACCTTCATTTCTCTTCTCTGCATTTTCAAAAGCCTGCTTCTAAGCGTGTCGCCAAATTTCCTCTTCTCGACAGAATTTATGGTCTCTATAATTGATCTCCTATGATATCTCTTCTTCGGGAAGTATTTTCGCAATTTCTTTCTGTATTTTCCCTTCGTTCTACTTACTGGCGTGCCTTCCCATCTCAGCGGTATCACAGACTTTCCGCCAATATCTTCTCTGACAAACCTGTGATGCTCCTCGGAGTCATATCCCTTGTCTGCGGTTACATGTCTCAATGGGACGACTTTGTGACTTCTTTCCACTAACGGTTCAAAGTCTACATTGTCATTAGCATCGGAACGTCTGTCTTTCGCAGCGATTATTGCTTGTTGATCAGTATCTACCGATATTGAATGTTTCAGATAGTCCTTACGTTTGCTTCTTCTCTTCATTCTTTTGATGTAGTGATTCGAAGCGTGATACGTTTTCTCACCAGTTGAATCTATGCCTATATTTGCCACTTTTGTCTGGAAGAACATTTCATAGGTCTTCTGTAATATGAAATCCGACAATATCAATGATGTGCGCCGCAGGAACTTCTGCAACGCAGTAAAATGAGGCACTTTATCCTTGAATCCAAGATATTCTCGCACTTCAATCAGGAAATCTGCTGCGTCTCTATACACTTTGTCCTCGTATGCCATTAGGCATACAGAAACCCCAAGTTGGTGTTGCGTATAGTCCTTTTTCGAAAACTTGCTGAAGTATGGTCTCAGCAGTCTTTTCACAGGTATCATGCAGAGGTCAATAAACCTCTTATATTTCGATTCTACATTCTTTTCCATCTCAGTCGCCAAATAACTGAGATGGCTGAAGGGCTAAAAACCCTTCAGTCTATATTAGAAATAGAGGATTTCTACAAAGCCCTAATCCAAGTTTTATATCCTTACCCATTATTTTACCTACTAATCAATGTGTATTTTTCTGGCCTAGAAGTCAAGATGTTGCCTATTACTCCCTTTCTTCCAGCGTTTGCAATATATCCTATCGAATTGTTTGCTTTAAGTGATTCATATATAAGACTCAATTTAGTCTTCATTCCACCTGTCACATCAACTTTCTTTGCCCCTCCTGTAGTGGAAATTATATCCTCTATATTTTTAGAATCTATTTTTTCTATCAGCTTTGCATCCTTATTAAAAGAAGGATCCTTGTCATATACACCATCAGTATCCGTCCCTAATATTATTTTTCCAACTTTTAATTTTGTAGAAAGAAATCTGAAAACTTCTTCTGTTGAAGCTATTGATACCCCCTGCCCCAAATCCATCATGCCGTCACCATGAACTATTGGCATAAAACCTTTTTCAAGTGCAATTTTTATTGAGCTTGCATCCCCGCCTACAATTACCTTGTTTCGTGAGTGCGCAAAACTTGATGGCAGAAAATGATACGGAAACATTCCCATTTCAAGTGCTTTTTCCACAATTATTTTATTTAGGCTTAACATTGATTGATGAATTATTCCCATTCCTTTTCTAGTTTCATCACTTGCCAAGCCTTCCTGTATCTTGTACCTTTTTGCTGGTATGTGTCCATATGATCCTGCCCCATGACCTAATATGATATCGAATCCTTTCTCCTCTTTTGCACTTTTTATTTCGTTAAGCAGCCTTTCAATCTCATTTATTTTTGGAGTAGACTCCTTTGCAGTATCTGTTATTATGCTCCCTCCTATTTTAATTAGATAAAGTTCCTTTTGCATCTATGCTCACTTTGGCTTTAATGATTCTGAATCTATGAGTGATTCAGCTTCTTTTAGTATCCTTGGGCCACTTCCCTGCCCAGAACTAATTATCATTTTTTCCTCTACAACCTTTGAAATAGATTCCCTAACCTTTTTTTCATATTTTTTCAATGTCATTATGTGCGCATTTGCTCCTGCATCAAAAGTATAAGCAGCAATATTTTTGCCCTCTGATTCATTAAGTTGATGTATTGCATAGATTATTTCTCTCGAAGCGTCATTTAGGTAAAATATTGGGGGATAACTGTCAAGCATTGTGGCATGCATATTGTTACTGTCTTTCATTATTATCTCTGAAATTTGAGCGAAATCCCTTTTTGATATTATCTTCTCTAAATCTTTGACCTCATTTTCGGCATATTTCGGCCTTAACTTGAAGAGTTCACTTGTTCTCATGGTTCGCTTATGACCATCACTTGAGGATATTTTCTTTACAGTTTCATTAACAATTGCAATAATGTCAATGAACTCTGGCCAATGTTTTTCATTCGCTATCTGTACTGCGTAAGAGTCACTTCCATCTCCCTTTGTTCCTTTATCCCATTTTACAAATCCCCCCATAAGACTCCTGCATCCGCTTCCGCTTATTTGTCTAGTTAATATGGAAAGATCTTTTTGTGAAAGGTTCAGATCAAGAGCCTTAGAAAGCGCAAATACCGCGGTTGCTGAACCTGATGCACTTGATGCAAGCCCTGCAGATGATGGAAATGAATTTTTGGAAACCACAAGAACCTTCTTATCTATTTTGGCCATCTCTCTCATTTTTTTAATCATTTTCTTTAAGTATACTGATTTTTGATCTGCTTCAGAATTTGAAAGTTTGCCGTTTATGTATAACGTATCCTCCTTTATTTTATTTGAAAATACCACACTTGTTTTAGTGTTTAGGCTTTCATCTAATGTAACACTTAAAGATGAATTCATTGGAAGATTTAGCGCCTCATTTTCAATTCCCCAATACATCACCAAAGCCTTGTTTGGCGTACCAATTGCAGTTACCACATTTTCCTCCATAAATTAACCCTTGTTCCTCTCCTGCACTATTTTTTCTAACCCTATCATGCTCCAAAGAGTGTATTTTTTAGGATTTTGTTCCATGTCCTTTGCCAATTCCTTTGGCTCTATCCATTTGTACTCCATTATCTCATCAGGATTAGGATTTATCTCTCCATTATAAGTGCCTGTTAAAACATGGTCAAATTCGTGCTCTGTTAATCCCTCTCCTACATCTACCCTGTATGTAAAGCTGAATTTCTCCTCTAAAGCGCAATCAAAGCCGAACTCCTCTTTAAGCCTTCTGTGGGCAGCATCAAGTACTGATTCTCCAATGAAAGGGTGTGAGCAGCATGTGTTTGACCAAATGCCCTTTGAGTGGTATTTTACCATTGTCCTTCTCTGCAGAAGTGTCTCTCCTTTTGAATTGAAAACAAAGACTGAAAAGGCCCTGTGAAGTTTTGCGCCATTGCTGTGGGCCGCAATCTTCTCCATGGTGCCTATCTGCCTATCTTGCTCATCAACGAGCATGACCTCTATGTGCTTATCTAGAGACATAAGTTTACCTATTCTTATAGCTTGTTGACATCTGAAATTATGGAATTTTTAATCGACGTGATTCCATACAATTGAAACGCTAAGTTTATATACAAACATTAGTGGAACTGTCAAATGTCAACTTCCTATATTCTTAATTCGCCTATTAGTTAATAAATATGATGTCCTCTTCGTCAATTATTTTACGGCAATCAACGTCTTTTCTAGACGGCAAATAAAGACTTAAATACCACAAAACCACTAAAAAATATTGGGGAATATAGGCAAAATAAGGCAGGGGGCAGATTCTTGGGATTCTCCGCAAATAAGTGGAAAATATGATTGTCAAAGCGCCGGCCGTCGCAAAGCTATTCGGTGAACACCCTTCGACAATCTACATGCCAAAAGAGAAGCCCAAAGGCAGAAACAGCCTCGCCGTATTGGCCGCCTTGGACGTTTATGCGAGCTCAGAAGTGAAAAGGATTACTGCTGAATCTAATTTTGTCTTGAAGTCACCGGACCTAAAAGTAACATAAAGCGTAAACCCGGAGATCTTGGACTTGCTCTACGAATGCTACTCGAACAGGACGGGGATCGAGAGCTGCCTTAGAGGCGATCTTTTTGCAATCCACGTTACATTGCCCCACTTGGTGGTCGTCGCAAGGATTGCTCATGAGTTCGGGGTGAATGTCGAGGGCCTCGAGGCGACCATAACCTCGAAAATACCGCGTGAGTCTGGGCTTGCAAGCAGCAGCGCCACCTCTACTGCCCTAGTGGTCTCGCTGCTCCAGGAGAGCGGGATAAAGGACGACAATGTGGTCATAGAGGTCTCAAGGGACGCAGACAGGGTGGTGCATAGAACGGAGAGCGGAGGGATAATCGATGTGCCGACCTCATACTACGGCGGGTGCATAAGCTATTCAAACAAGGGCGGGGTGAAAACTGAGATCTTTCCGCAGGAAATCGGTATCGTGATAATCAACACCGGCCCAAAGAAAAGCACGGGCGTGATGGTGGCCCACGTCAAGGATCCGTATAAGAAAAAAACCGAGTTTGTTGAGCGCATACTTTTCGAAAAGGAGAGCTGCGCAAAAGAGGGCTTGATCGCCTTACACAGGAAAGATCTGAAGAGGCTCGGCGAGTTAATGTCACTCAACCACGACCTGCGCAAAGAGCTCGGCGTCTCGACCGACAGGCTTGATTACGGGGTTGCCTTGGCCAAAAGAGCAGGCGCATATGGTGCAAAGCTCAGCGGCGGTGGGGAGGTGGAACGATAGTGGCGCTTGCTGAAAATCCGCAGGCGCTTTCAAAGTTCATGACCGACAACAATTTCACCTCGTTCCCTGCCAAGGTTTCAAAGCAGGGTGCGTCTGCATACATGCCAGATCGCCTGAGTAGCACTGATTAGGGTAAAGGGACCATTTTGACGAAGAGCAAACAACACTTAAATAGTAATTTGTGGCTCCTTTCTTACAGTGTGATTTTTTGAAAATTACTTTCATAGGAAATGGAGAAGCTTTTGATGAAAATGTTAGCAATATCTCCTTTGTTGTGGAATCAAATTCACGTATTTTGTTTGACTGTGGCTATAGCGTCCCTCAAAACTTCTGGAAACTTTATCCTGACAAAGATTATCTTGATGCAGTTTTTGTAAGTCATTTCCACGCCGATCACGTCGCTGGTTTGCCTATGCTTATCATGAGAATGCGGCAAGAAAAACGCTCCAGATTTTTGAAAATCATAGGTCCTGAAGGCTTTAGAAATAGTTTCAAAGCCCTTTATGAACTGCTCTACAAAGGTTTTTGGGAAATTACTGGATTTGACCTAATTTTTGTCGAAATGAAAGGGGGAGATCAGTTTGAACTTGGAGATTTAAAGTTTACATTTGCCAATGCCTCTCATCTTGACGGGACTCCTTATTTTGTACCCACGCTTGCAGCGAGAATAGATTCCGGAAAATCTAGCATCTGCTACTCTTCAGATACAATATATTCTGAAAGAATAATTGAACTCGCCAAGGATTGTAATCTACTCATCCATGATTCCTATCTGCCAGAAAGTTCCGATTATCACAAGAAAATGAATGCCCACTGCTCTCCCAAAAATGCAGGAATTGTTGCAAGGAAATCAAATGCCTCAAAACTTTTACTATTCAATATAAATCGCGCCTTCAATGACAAAAAATCCGAAATATTGAACGAAGCGAAATCTGAATTTGAAAAAGAGATAATTATCCCAATTTCTGGGCAAAGTTTTGAAATTTAATCCTCAATCCCTGTCCCTTCGGCGCCCATTGAGGTCGTAAAGGCCCGATAGTTGTTTGCCTCGTACATCGAGCAAAGCTCCTTTGCATGCTCCTCGCTTTTGGCAAGCACTATCGCGCAGCCTCCCTGGCCCGCAGCAGTAAGTTTTGCGCCTAGGGCTCCGTTGTCTATTCCGAATTGGACTATCCAGTCTAATTTTTTGGTTGAAACGTTGAGTTTTCTTAAAAGTTCATGGTTTCTTGTCATCAGCGCTCCTACATGGTCTAGATTTTTGTCCTGAAGCGACTTTATCGCCTTTGTTGAAATTGAATCCATCTCATCTAGGATTGGATTCACATAGTCTGGCATATCTGCCTTCATCTTTCGAACTGTCTCAATTGCAATTCCTGTTTTTGCGCTCTCCCCGCTGTCAACAACTAGCAAAGGCAATTTGTAGTTTATGTCTAGTTTTGTTATCCCTAAAGATTTCCTGTATGAGACGTATCCCCCCATCGCTATTGTTCCTGTATCTATTCCAGAAGGCATTCCTCCGTGCGCAACAACGTCTCCGATATATGCGATCTCCTTTAATTCGTCCCTGCTTAAGTCATGCCCCAAGAACTTCGATACTCCCAATGCAACAGCGTTGTATTTTGAGGCGGATCTTCCCACCCCTTTGAGCATATTGCCAAATTTTATCTCCACTTTTGCGTCCTTGTATCCGTATCTGTCCATGCACTCTGCAATCACAATCGCTATTGAATCTACAAATGAGAATTCCTTGAGCTTGCCTAATTCCTTTGACTTGTATATCCCCCTGAACTTTTCCAGCTTTCCAAAAAGCTCTGCCTTGCTTATTTTTGTGAATTTTGGCTCAAGGATTCGTACTATCTCTATTCCCTCTTCATCGCAAGGCAGCACCTCCACAAACGTCTTCTCACCTATGGCTGCGGCTATTCCAAGTTTATCATAAACGACTGCATGCTCTCCAAATAGGATCACTTTGCAGGGAGCGGAGGACTTCATGTATTTTACCCGAGTTTTTTTATCGAGTTTATATCTTCCTGAAAAGTTCTAGCGCCTCTGCGTATAGCTGTGAATTTACGTCCTTGGTGAAATAATTCCTCTTGGCAAAGGTCTCTACAACTTTTTGTGCGAAGTTCTCCAGTGTCTGGTTTACAGTGACCGTGTCCCCAAAATGCGTTCCGTGGAGCAGTCTTTCGCCTTTGCTATCCCTCAACTCAAAGTGAACGCTAAACTCTACCGTGTCCTTATCTACTTTTTTCAGCTCCAATTTGTGGACGTCTCCTTTACTTTTAATTGCATTTGTTGACATTTTCGCACCTATACTTAATTAGGATTCCTGATATAAAAAGACGAATCAGTATTTGTATATTGACGAAGAGCTTTTCCGTCGAAGAGACGATCAAACACTTACTTTGATAATTTTCGGCCTAAAACCGAATATGTGGACTGGAATTGCGCTTGCCAGCTCCTTTGCAGTCTCATTTGTTATCCCATGGTGAGTCTTGTACGGTGTTCTAAGATCTGTTATCTGCAGGTGCGCCAAGAGCGCCATGAATTTGTATGCTGTCGCCTCCTCTTTTTCATTTAAGTTGAGGGACTTCATAACATCTGGCACCTTCATGGCCTTCTTTTCGAGTTTGTTGCCTAATCTAGAATCTTTTAGCATCTTAACCAGCTCCTCTCTGTAATATGCGGCCTTCTCAGGGTTGATTATCAAAATATTGTAGTGTACCATCCTTATCTGTTTTGAATCGTCGATCTGGATAGAATTTGAACCCCTTGCAAGCTGCTTGAAGGTGTCGTTATTCAAAGAATAAGTTGTCTCGGTAATTATCTGATTAAGCCTGTGTCTGTTTAAGTTCGTATCAGCACCAATCCTATGTCATTTTTTCCTTTTTATACCTTCATGCAATTTTTGTTTAATAACCTAACTTCGCCACTTCCTCAAATCTCTAACCATACTATTTTTAGGCGCCAGTGGCGATGTTTTCATAGATAAACATGAAAAACATCACTACGCCACTGGGTGGTATTTGTATAGTAGACAAGATAGAAAACGATTTCGGTCTGATCTCCAAACTCTTCGA
>JBOGSA010000010.1:0-30763 GCA_050749785.1 Candidatus Micrarchaeales archaeon
TTGCCCCATCCATCTTTTTGTAGGAAATCGTTCAGTATGGTTATAGATTCCGGTATGGGTATGATCTTCTTGCCATCGAATTCAAGTTCTTTGGGCACAACAAATAGTCCAATGTTCTTTTTTCCAAATACCTCTTCTGGTATATATTTGGCTGGGAAAACGAATTGCCTGTTATCGTCATCCTTGTATGAATCAACGATTCCCTCCCCCTTCTCAAATTTGCCGCCTGACTTAGGATAAACAGCGATCTCCTTGGCGCGAGCCGCAAAGAATCCTTTATCTAGCAATTCCTCTTTATCTAGCAATTCCTGAAGCTGATTGGAATATTGTGGATTGTTTAGAATCTCGTCTAGATGTACGTTAGAAGGCATGTTGCCGTTAGTTTTCTTCCATCCCTCAACATAAGATAGGTCTCCTTTTAGCTTAAGCTCTATTCGTTTTTGTTCAACGACTTTCTGCATTTTACCACACTGGAATTACGTTTCCGTGGTTTATATATCTTATTTGCTCAACGTTTTCTACCCTTCCTTAGGTCGCCCAGCTCGTTCGCAAGCTCAAGAGGGGCTCCCACGCCTCCAACGAGGCTTTAAGCTTGGCAAACCAAGCAGGTTAAGGAAACCTTTTGGCGTTTTTGTGGGGGGGGCAAAAACGCATTTTGTTCAAACTTTTCTTAAAAGTTTGGCAAGCCGATCCACTTCGTGGCGAAGGCTTGCTTTAGATGAATTTTTCATTTCTGCATTATGTAAATACTAATGGTAAGTAACTCTAACGACAGAATTCGACCCTAAAACTTTGACGACGAAGCCGTTCTTTAGATGACCTGACAGTTTCATCTAAAGTGTCCCGGTATCATCTAAAGTGTCCCGGTATCATCTAAAGTGGGTGTAAATATAGATATATTTATATATCTAATTGATATAATATTAATAATATGGACGTTGGAAAGACCGCGCAGATACAGATTTTACATTCACCGACACTCAATACTGTTCTAATGGTGGAGAAAGTGTTGAAGGACAGCAAACAACTTATCAAAATTGCAGAGCTAAAGAGAAGGCTACCAAGAAAGGTAATGCACGGAACGCTTCTAGAAATTCTAGATTACTTGCAAGAAAGTGGCAAGATACTTATAACAGCAAAGGGTGTAGTTTGGACATACACGCCAAGGGATTTAATGGAAAAGCTAAAGAAAGGGGGGCTAGAGCTATGAAGCCACATAAGGCCGTCAGGCTAATCTTAAAAGATCAGGCAAAAGAGGCGTATGAAACGCTGTGCAAGGTTGTGGAGGAACAGAAGAACAAAAGCAAAACAAATTCGGAAGAAATGCAGTTACTAAAGTCAATTAACAATAAGATAGGAATACTGAAATACAATCCGGCATATGGTCAAAACATACCAAAAGACCAAATACCAAAAACTCTAGACGCAGACAATTTGTTCAGAGTTGAGCTTACACGCTATTGGAGAATGCTCTATACAATTAGAACTAATGAAGTAGAAATAGTAAGTTTCGTACTTTATATAGTGGACCATCCAACTTATGATAAAATTTTGGGATACAAAAAACGCTAGCTCAATGCCGTTCTGCTTAATGCAGTTTATGGCACTTCGCCACCATTCGAATTCAGGCAAAGTCAGACCTAGGGTGCTTATAAATTTTGAAGCGTATTAATTCATTGAAAAATCGGGTTCGAAATCGGGGTTCGGAGAAAATTGGTGAAATAGATGAAATACAAAGTTTATCCAAAAATGCGACGACAGAGCAAAAGGATATCGCCCTCTGGAGGCGGTGACGCCAGTTCGAATCTGGCTGGAGCTATTTTAGTAAATAATCGGTTTCTTTACTCAGTTGCCTAACTGCACGGGTGTAGCCTTTTTCCACATAAGGTCGAAAAGGTGGAAGAGGTTGCAAGTCATGTCTGTGGAGTTTGTATAGGCGACATGGTCTCGCATCGCATGTGAGTTCTTCCCGGTCTCAAAATACCCTGACATCATCAGGTGTTTTCCGTCTTCCACTAAAATCCTGCCCTTTAATTGTATCGGATATGTGCGAACCTCGCTCACCCCTAACTTTCGTATAAACGGATCGGCCTCCTTGTCCATCTTGTCGATCATGAGCCGAACCTGTCCTCCGCTTGATAAGCAACGCCTTATTGCTTCAGGCACTGCGGAGTGGTACATCCTGAAAATGTCATCGTTGTTTGTGGCCAGATAAACTATCCCTTTTGACTCTTCCAAGACCTGCTTTATCTTCCGATACACCTGCGTCCTTCCGGAGATTATCGAAATATGGAATGGATTGGGAGATTCCGTGATTATTTTCAGGCCCACGATGGCGCTTAGGAAGGACTCGATTTGGCCCTCTAGATGCGTGGCATCGTCGCGCTTAGCCTCAATTAGGTTGTTGAGCGCTTTTTGTGGCTCTATTGCCGTGAACTGCATTGGCTTTGAGAATGTTTTAGTCACCATATCCTTGCGAAGCAATGTGCCGATGGAAGAATAAACATTGGTCCTTGCCATTGATAATTTCTTTGCTATGCCGGTGGCTGTGGTCGACCCTCCACTAAGTAGAGTGGCATATACTATCGCCTCATTCATTGTCATGCCAAAGGAGACGAGCATGTCGCTAACTTTTCTTGTATGGTCGTCGAGCTCCCTCACATGCTTTCGCTGATCACCCACTACATTCCCCATTCATCAATCTTTTTGGGCGTATTTATTCTTTCAGCGGGCTTTGACAATCAGCGAATTCAGGTCTAGGAAAATATAAAAATAAGTCTCGCTATCCATTACAAAACCCTAGTTCTAATTTGGAGGTCGATATCACATATTCCCTTCAATTTCTCGAATTGTATAAGAATTATAAATTGAACGTTCGTATGTAATGTGGTTTGATGGCAAGGGAGCAATTCAAGGACCACATAATCGTGTGCGGTTACGGTATCGTTGGGGAACGAATCGTGGAGATACTTGCGCAAAACAAGATAAAGTGCGTGGTAATCGAGCTTGACGAGAAGAAGGTGGAGGTTCTTGAGGAGCGCGGAATCGATTTCATAGTGGGTGATGCTACGTCATCAAAGACATTGAAGGAGGCGGGTATTGCAAATGCGCGCGCAATTGCAATTGTGATGGACGATGATGCAAAGAACCTTTTCACAGTCATAACCGCAAAGAGCCTAAATCCTAAGATAAGCATAGCCACAAGGGCAAACAACGAGTTCCTAAAGAGCAAACTTGAGAGTGCAGGGGCGAACTTCATTGCAACCCCAAACATATCCGCAAGCACAGAACTCTTCGAGGAGATAATGAAGGATAGGGGTTGAGATGGCGACTCGACCTCAGGATGAGACACAGAACGTCCTTGTTTCCGCGGTGCTAATCGGCGTGGTGATAATGGCGATTTCATTCACAGTGCTATGGAGTGTCACCCACGATATCTATACCGACGCCTACTACACAATTGAAACGTTCTTCGCGGCGCCTAATACTGCGGCATCATTTGACCTTGCTGCTCTCGCATTTGGCTCTGATTCCTACAAGTTCGCGGCAATAGTTGGAGTGGTGATAATGGACAACCTGAGCAACATGCTTGTGATCAGCTTCGTTATCGCCGCTGTGCTTGACATAATAAGATACGCCGATCTTGATGAGGCGATAAACAAGTTCCGCGCATCGAGGATGAAAGAGCATGTGATAGTGTGCGGATACAACGAAGTCGCGGCTGGAGTGATTGGCAGGCTTGTGAAGAAAAAAATTAATGTGACTGTAATAGATTACAAGAAAGAGACGGAAGAAGAGTTGGGGAGAAAGAAAATACTGGGGATAACAGGGAAGTTCACTGAAGCTGAAGATCTTAAGCGGGCGGGAATAGTTAATGCGAAGGAGATTGTGTTTACCTCGCATAACGACATCGACAATCTTGTCGGGGCGATAACCGCAAAGAAGCTCAACGAGAAGGTGAGGATAATGTGCAGGGTCACCAACGACGAGATAAGGAGCAAGATGTATCGTGTGGGAGTGGACATGTGCGTGCTTCCGGAGTATCTCGCGGGCATAGAGCTTGGAGAGAAGCTTTTGAAGATGGGAAAGTGATTTGATGGTGGAATTCAAGACTATACAAAAACTGCTCATCGTGATACTAGTGGTCATCTTTGGAATATCTGTTTCCTTTGCAATAATTGCAGGTCAGACTCCGTTCGTCTCAGTCTTTTGGAGCTTCATGAACATCATCGGCGCGGATTTTCCGCCAAGCCAGGCGCTTGTTGACCCGGTGAGCCCGCTGCTGCTGATCGCATCTGCGCTAGACATACAGGGCAGGCTCATAATCACGATAGTCCTTACAACCATTTTCTACCAACTGCTAGGAAGAATAGACCTCAGGGAGCGCTTTGTGCAGCGCAAAATACTCGGCCTTTCCAAACACATCGTTATTGTGCCGATGGAGGGAATAGCAAGCGAGATGACAAAGAAGCTCAAGGCGGCGGGCAGGAAATTCATAATAGTAGAAACGAATGTGCGCGAGGTCCGCAAGCTTATAGACCAGGGAATGCTTGCCCTAAGCGCAGATCCGGCGCAGCAAGAGACGCTTGTCAGGGTGGGCGTGAAGAGGGCATCGGACCTTTTGCTGCTAGACGAGGACGATGTGAAGAACACCATGATTGCAATAGAAGCAAAGAAGCTCAATCCATCGATAAAGATAACCGCAAGGATAAAACGGCAAGAGGATGTGGGGCGCATGAAACGAGCAGGGATAGACGGAATCATACTGCCGGAAGTTGCGGTTGGAAACGAAATAGCATCGTTTATCGCAAAAATCCCAGGTAAAGACATTTAAAACTTAAAAGCATAGGGTATTTGGTAAAATGGCAATCGAACAGATAACCACTACGGGAATAGATGCACTCGTAGAATATCTCAATAAGAACGGTGAAACCGATGAGAGCAAGCTCGCCAGCGAGCTCAAGGTGGGGGAAAAGGTCATAGAGGATTGGGCAAACGTGCTCGAGAAGGCGAGCATAGTCAAGATAAACTACAGAGTAGGAAAGATGTTCGTTGCGCCGCTTGTGATATCAAGCGCAGATGTTCAAACCTTCAAGAGCACTGTCGAGGTAAAAAAGCAAACTGTGGAGACCGAGCTTGCGGCGCAGATGAACCTGATGCAGGAATTTGACAGGAGGATATCCAACCTCTCGAAAATAGCCTCAACCGCAGACTTAACGTTCAAGAAGAATGCTGGCTCTATAAAGCGCGACCTTGATGAACTAGAAAAAATACGCAGGGAAGTGGAGAAGCACTATAACGGCATAAAGGTGGAAAAAGACAGGGTGGACAAGACATCTGAGACGCTAGAGACCGAGATGCACGCGCTTGAGGAGATAGCGAACAAGATACAGGGCTTTAGCGCCGGCCAGGCGGACGTGAAGAGCGTTATGGACGACATAAGGGGCAAGATGAGAAGGTACGATGAAACCGTGAAGGCTCTTGAGCGCGATTATGAGAAGATGGTTAACGAGAAAAAAGGATCCCTTAGGCAGCTGCACGATTCGATTTATTCGGAGATGAAATCGCTTGAGGATGCAATAGAACGCCAGGGCAGGCA
The DNA here is from genome assembly GCA_050749785.1 of Candidatus Micrarchaeales archaeon. GTDB lineage: Archaea > Micrarchaeota > Micrarchaeia > Micrarchaeales > CABMGC01 > JAGWGI01. The sequence goes on from JBOGSA010000010.1 coordinate 5,600, forward strand.
GCTCAATGAGAACAGCAGGCTCGAGAAATACGCAAAGAAAGAGAGCGCCCGGCTAAAGACGCAGGCTGAGAAGGATAGGATTGTGATACTTAACAACATCGCAAAGGTTAAGCAGAACATAGACAGCATATTCCCGCTCGCCGAGAAGAGGGTGCACTCTGCTACCGAGAGCATGAACGAGCTAAAGAAGGGATTCGGCGAGATCGCCAACGTGAGCGACCAGCTCGCAGCGCTCAAGAGCCAGCTTGAAGAGATAAAAAAGGAGCATGATTCGGTGATGAAAGAGGCGCAGCAAATAGAAGGCGAACTTAAAACTGCGGATTTCCTTAAAAAATCCGACACAGAAAAGGGCCTTACGATAGCAGAGGTGCGAAAGAAGACGGCAAAGCTAGGTGAAAGGAGCAAGAATTTAGACACAAAACTCAATGAGACCAAGGCAAACCTCGATTCGCTAAGCAAAGCTGCACCAGGAGAGGAATGATTAGATGGAGGAGAACAAATCCAGCACATACGAGGAATATCAGCTAGATGCGCACGGACTTAAGGCAAACATAAAAATTTCAGAAAGTTCAGGCGAGTTCGTTCCTCTTTATGAGGTCACAGTTCCCGGACTAGGTGAGGCGACAAAGATACTGCTCATATCACTTAGAACAGAGCTCCTTTCTCTGGTCCCAATAGACCCGACAAGAATAGAGGACAAGGAGTACCTAGACGAACTCAACCAGAAGTATGTGTCTAGTGCGAACCTTGTAATCGACAAGTACCTGCCTAGCACAACGCCGGATGTGAAGAAGATACTGATTGCCTATGTGATAAACATAATGCTTGGTCTCGGTGACCTTGAGATACCTCTATCCGATGACAACCTAGAGGAAATAGTGGTCAACAATTCGAAGGAGCCTTTCTGGGTCTTCCACAAGAGATTCGGCTGGTGCAAGACCAATGTAAAGATACACGAAGAGAACATGATATACGATGATGCCGAGCAGATAGGCAGAAGGGTTGGCAGGCAGATATCCAACCTATCGCCGCTAATGGATGCAGAGCTTCCGGATGGATCAAGAGTGAACGCAACTTTGTATCCGATATCGCAGAAGGGGAACACGATCACTATAAGAAAATTCGCGAAGAATCCTTGGACCATGCCGGCGCTTATGGCGAACAAGACTTTGTCGAGTGAAATCGCCGCAGTGCTCTGGATGTGCGTGGAGAACGAGATAAGCATACTCATATCAGGTGGAACCGCAAGCGGAAAGACGAGTTTCCTCAATGCACTCTCTGTATTCATACCGGAAAACCATAGGGTGATATCAGTCGAATCAGACAGGGAACTCACGCTCCCATCATTTCTGCACTGGGTGCCGATGTCCACGCGTCAGCCCAACCCGGAAGGGAAAGGTGAGATAACACTCTACAACCTGATGATAAACGCACTTAGGCAAAGACCGGACATAATGCTTATCGGAGAAATCAGGACTGAGAAGGACGCAGAGACGCTCTTCGAGGCAATCCACACGGGGCATGCAGTCTACGGCACTGTGCACGCAGACAGCGCTCAGGACACAATCATCAGGATGACAAACCCGCCGATAGGCATTCCAAAGCTTTTGCTCAATGCGATCGGCTGCGTGGTTACGCTCTTTAGGCACAGAAGGCTTGGAATGAGAAGGGTGCTCGAGTTCGGAGAGATTCTCAAGACCGGAGACGTAAATGTGATATACAGGTGGAACTTAAGGAGCGACACATTCATACAGGTAGCCGACCTGTCTAGGCTTGCTGAGATAATAATGCTTTACGGAGGCTACACCAAGAGCGAAATATCTACAGACGTAAAGGAGAAAAGCGTGATTCTTGAGTGGATGGTGGCGAACAGTATTTTCGATGTGGATAATGTGGGGTGGATAGTAGCAAACTATTACAAGGACAAAGCAAGGGTCCTAGACATAGTAAACAAGAACACCCCTTATTCGCCGGAACTTTTCGGCAAGAGGAGCGGTGGCTGATATGGATTACACGAGCGCTGCTGAAAAACTTGAGGGAATAGAGCAGGGTTACGAGCAGAAGAGGGTAGTTTTGGATCCAAAGCAGGCGCTTGCGGAGCAGATAAAAATATCCGACTACAGCTACGAAGACGCGGTAAGGACGATAAGTGGCATGGAGATTCCATTAGCCGAGCAGCAATCTGCGCAGCAGAAAACTATGATAAATGTGCCGAACGTGAACATGGGCCAGGCAGCTACGCAGATAAAGCAGAGGATCGGCGATGTTGAGATAGGAAAGAGGGTGGTTTCTATGGACAAGGAGATGATTGATGCTGCAAAGGACATAGGAAGATTTGTGGGCAGCGCAGGCAAGGGATTTGAGGAATTAGTCGGCGAACAGATCTTAAAGTCAAAGACAAGCAAACTTGTCCTGCCTAACCTAGCGCTCCAAGACCAGGTTAACGAACTTCAGGGGATAAACGATGCACTTGGGCAAAATGCGCTTGATGCAGAGCAGATAAAGATAGTTAAGCTCGAAATCGCAGGTGTAGAAATATCACGTAAGCGTGAGAAGATAGATGCTTCGCAAGCTGCGGTTCTTGCAATGAGGGACAAACTGCTATCAGACATCGGGAATAGGCTTAAAAGCGCTAACACTTAATGCATATTGATGTGTTTGGATGCTTTTTAGGAAGAAGGGTAGCGACCAAGCGGCCAAAAAGAGCGCTGAGCAGAGCTCGCAGCCAATCGGATTCACCAAGCCGAGGCGTTTCTTATTCTTCAAGATAAAATCCAAGCCGATCTACGAGCCCTCGACGCTCAAAAGCGAGATGCTAAACATACAGACCAAGCAGCAACCAAGCCCTGCGAGGGCAGCTGCCATCGGAAAGAAGTATTCGGGATTTCAGATTTACATAGCAAAGACAGCAGCAGCGCGCAAGGACCTTGAGATATCGCTTAGGGAGCAGGGAATAAAGACCACGCCGTACGATTTCGTAAAGAAGATGTTCACATACGCGATCGTCACTGCTGCGATTGTGGGCGTAGTTACCTCAATTGCGCTCTATGAAGTGGGCTTGGGATCTGGCATTATACTCGGAGTGCTTTTGGCACTTGCGGTATACATAGGGCTGTTCAACAAGTTCATCAACTACCCGATAGATCGGAGCAAGAACGTGGGTGTTGAGGTGGAAAGAGACATACTCTTTGCAATGCGAGATATAGTCATCGGGATGCGTTCGGGAATGCCGCTCTTCAACGCAATGACTGCGGTGAGCACCGGATACGGGGCGGCGAGCAGGGAGTTCGCAAAAGTTGTCGAGCTGGTCCAGCTCGGCTCGCCGATTGAACAGGCAATAGATGATGTGAGCGCAAGGAGCAGCTCTAGGACATTCAAGAGGATGATGCTCCAAGCAAGCGTGAGCATCAGATCAGGTGCAGACATAGTTGCTGCGCTGCAGGCTGTGCTTGACGAGGTCAGCCAGGAGAGGGTGATTGAACTTAGAAGATATGGACAGAGGCTTAACGCGCTTGCGATGTTCTACATGCTCTTCGGTGTGATCTTCCCAAGCATGGGAATCGCAATAGCTGCGATACTCACCACTTTCATAAACATCTTCACAGTAAACCAGACTACGCTTATAGCGGCGCTGATCGGAATCTTCTTCCTGCAGATAGTGTTCCTAAACATTATGAGGACGTCTAGGCCGACATTTGCAATGTGATTATATGGTATCATTCGAGAAACTTGTATCAAGGAACGTCGCTGTATTCATATCAGAAGAGTTGGACCTTGCCGGAATAAAGACGACAGTGAGCAAGTTTGTGCAGCTTGCGCTTTTCGGCGGCATCGCGCTTATTATTCTTGTCTCTGTGCTAGTCTTCTTAGGCTTCAATGCAAATCCAGGACTTGCGGTCCTATTGGGAATCGGTACTGCGGGAGCTTACGAAATATTCATCTACATCTACCTTGAGTTCAAGATAGAACAAAGGAAGAATTTTGTTGAGTCCATCCTGCCGGATTATCTTCAGATAACAGCAGCGAATGTGAGGAGCGGAATCTCGCTTGACAAGGCGATGATCTTTGCCGCAAGACCTGAATTCAGTTTCTTCACAGACGACATAAAGCTGATAACCAAGAACCTCTACGCAGGAGAGACTTTGCAGAATTCCCTTCTGCTTCTTACAAAGAGGTACAGATCGCTTGAGCTCAAGCACACGATAAGAATGATTATCGAGGCGCTGCAGTACGGAGGCGGCATGACCGACCTGCTAAATCAGGTTGCAAAGGATCTCAGGGGACAGCAAATCGTGCAGAAGGAGATATCAGGGCAGCTTTTCATGTACACGATCTTCATAGCGTTTGCAGCTCTCGTCGGCGCTCCAGTTCTCTACGCACTGACCACGCAGATGATAACAGTCACAAACAACGTATGGACGGGAATACTTGCGCAGAACCCAGGAGGACTCCCCACAGCAGGAATATCATTCCTCAGGCCATCGCCTCCGCAGATAACAGTGGCAGCATACCACAACTTTGCACTTCTTGCAATCATACTCATAACCGGATTCGGCTCATTTATCATATCTGCGATATCGACAGGCTCGGTGATTCGCGGAATAAGGTATCTGCCGGTTTTCGTGATTGGCGGACTTTTGGTCTATTTTGTTTTCAGCGCGCTGATAGGGGGATTCTTCACAACGATAAGCGGAGTTTAGGGATTCAGGTTTGCTGGATTCTGCTTGCGCTTCCACAAGAGTTTTCCTTGAAGCAAGAAAGTCTCTCACTTCAGCAGCTTCTTTACAGCTTTTTTAAATTCCTGGACGTCTTTGAGATTGTGGGAAAGCGAAAATACCTCATTGTCCTCTATGTTTGTGTACGCATGAACAAGCTTGTTCCTGAGTCTCCTGCGCGCCCTTACGGCATCTACCACTCCTGACCCAAGTATCGGCAGCATGGAGTCGACAACAGATTCTTCGCTGCCAAGCGGCCTAGCCTCCTTCTCTTTGTAAAGCAGCACTATAATATCGAGTTCAAGCTCACTTATGATCTGAAGGTACCTTTCGGTTGCGGCTTTCTTTTCAGGCTGCGATTTCCTGTACGCCGCTTCGCTATCGGGAAGCATATTTTTGATGCGCCCGCTGTAGCTCTCCAACATTGAAAGCCTTGACTCTATCCTTTCCCTGTCCATCATGTAGATGCACCGTTTATGAGCCGCGCCATGTGAAGAGAGTCTGCGGACGATCGTATGAGACGCTCGCTAATTTTATAGAGCTCTGGCTTGTCTCCCAAGTATAGGATTGTGCCCTCATCTAGCGCCCTTTTCTGCAAATCTACCGGCAGGCTGTTGAATATTGATATATCGAAAACTGTTTCCAGCCCTTTTTGGTATTGGACATCTGTGCCTTTTGAACTATTTTTTAGCACCAATGCTATATCCACGTCTCTGTATCTGGGGTCCTTCCTCGCATAGCTGCCGAATAGGATAGCTGCAATCACGTTGCTGTCGCGCTTTGAACTCTCTACAATCTTATCAAGACCGGTAGATATTGCATTCTCACGCATAAGCCACTGCGTTATTGCTTCTATTGCTGCATTGCTAATCGAACCTTTTCCATAGCCGAAGCGACGCATCGCCTGCTCCCTTAGGTTTGTGTCGAGTGAATCGGGAATGTATATTTTTGTTTCCGCCATATTAGGTATTAAGGGATTAAGATATTTATACCTTTCTACTTCTTAAATCAGCCGCCAGACCTTGGGATTCCGATTGCCTGCCACTCATTTGCTGCTGTGCTGATCGTTGAAAGGCCTGGAGCATTGTATGTTCCCGAGAAATATGGATAGTTCACATTCACGTTTGTGCCGTTTTCTCCATATCCGCTGAAGTCTTTTGAATTCCCATTTAGTGGCCACCATCCTGCAAGTGCGTTAGTGGAGATTGGAAGCCCTTGTATTCCTTCCAGATATAATTGCTTTGCCTGGCTGGCGCTCAGTCCGATGTCATAAACCTGAACGTTTGCAATGGAGCCTTGGATGTCATAATTGTTACATCCGTTATTCAACTGACCGATGAATGCATTAGCGTTGGGGTATGATGAGATGCCGGTCGAAAGCGGGCCATTCTGGCCTTTTTGCGTGCCATTGAGGTAGATGTGGTTGTTAGTGCCGTCGAAGACGCCCACCACATTTACCCATGTGTTGATTGCATTAAACGACACAGAAAGATCATTTGCAAAATCACCACCCCTTCTAAAATACAGATTGTTGCCGCTAAAGAACATTTCCGCTGCAGTGTCGCACTGATTGACTTCGAAAATTCCTGCATTTTGTGGTGCAGCTGTAGGATAAATCCAAGCAGAGATGGTATAGGAATTTGTTCCATAGAGGTTAAGCGCATTCGCAGGATTGCCAACCTGTATGTAGCTGTTTTGCGTAAAGCCGTTGAAGTCTGCGACCTGCTGGAAGCCTTGCGTGAGCTCAAGCGGGTTGTAGCCGAGATATGCGTGTGCAAGGTTGGTGTTAGAGCACTGTATGTTGCTGTTGCAGTTGAGCAGGCCAGGGATTGGGGAGAGGGATGTTGGGACTGTTGTGGAAAATATCACATCTCTAGAATAATTCTGTGCTATATCATAAACAATGTTTGTAGGAATTCCAATACTATTTTGCCCGCTATAGTCATTAGAATTTCCATTCAGCGGCCACCAGCCCGATAGTTGGGCGTTACCTATTGGTATGCCACTAATTCCCTCTTGATAAAGCTGTTGTATCTGCTCCGATGTCAATGTTGTATTGTATACCTGCACATCCGCTACCTGTCCAACAAAGTTTAGACCATTGCCGCACGCTGGCCCCCTCTCCCCAATGTACAGATTACCGGGGTTTACTGGCATTGCTTGTGTTATAGCAACCAAATTACTCGCTGCGCCATCCACATAAAGCGCTTGTGTCGCATAGTTGTAAGTCCCGACAATAAGATGCCATTTATTAAGCGACATTACATTAGAAGCGGGCAAATCGTTCCAAGTTGATCCAGCTTGCAGATAAAAAGTTGCTTCGATGTTGTTAGAGCTTGTCCCTGCCTGCGCCCCCAATACAAATGTCCTTGACCCAGCTGCAGGACAATCTATGTCAGCTACTTCTTCAACAGTGCCTGTACTTGCAGTAGGATATATCCATGCGGCAACGGTTATTGCGAATGGATTTAATTTATCTATTGGGAATCCTGTTCCCATAACAGATTGCGTGCCGATTATATTTAGCCCGTTAAATGCCACTCCTTGTGTGTTGTAGTTTGATAATGAAAATATCCCAGTTGGATTCTGATTTGTAACAGAACCCTGCGCCCTATCAAGGTAAGAAGTAGAAAAAGGTGATGCAAAGTAGTAACCATTGCCTGCGGCGTTTAATAGATTTTGGATATTGTATGTTGACAGAGTATTTCCAAGAATCAATACCTGCTGCCCGTTCCTGATGTTGCTTAGCAAACCAGTTGCGCTAGGATACTGTACCCATGCAGTTGCTGGAGGCAGCGTGAGGCTGTTAACGCTGTAAGTAATCAGTCCTCCATATTCATTTGCGCACTGTGTAGAGCTTGCTCCGGCAGTTATGCCTATCGCATTTGATGTCGAGAGTATCAGCATCTGGTTGTAGGGTGCGAATGCGAATGCCGGCTCATTAGCTGTAATCATTGATGCAAGATTTGCGCATGTGAGACCGCTTGCTCCGGTTGGCACATTGTATACTGGCCCGTAGGCTGTGCCCAAAAAGTTTCCGGTTGATGCGTTGATGCCGCCGATGAGCGAGGTCAGGTTGCTAAGCGATCCAAACTTCACATTCGTTGCTATTCCCTGCTGATAATAATACAGGTCTGGAGTATTGTTGAGCGAAATTGTTGCGTTGACTGGAATATGGTAAGTGAATTTTCCGCTGGTTGAGTTAAGCGCAACATTCTCAACATATGTTATGCTCAGTGAATAAGGGCTTGTCTGGAAGATTCTGGGTTTGCTCTGGTTTATTGTTATTCTTATTCCCCCAAGCCTGAAAGAATTTTGCACCGATGTGTTGTAGCTTGACAGAGTCAGATTGCCCATGCTCTTTGCCAAATAGTTTGCAGGTATGGAGTTGACTGCGACATTTGGAAGAGTCCCATTTACTACCAGATATGTAAGATACTGGGTCGTGTTTGATATTAGGTTTGCTTTCCTCATCGATGAGTTGAACTCGTAACTTGCAAGTGTGCTAAGCGCTGTGCTCAGGCTCGAGCTTGCAAGCAATGTGGCACCGGATTGGAACTCCTTTCCGTAGTTTATTGAGCCCGATCCCTGTGCAAGTGATGTGTCAAGATTGTTGTAGCTCATGTTAAGAAGCGCAAAGGAGAACAGCTCTCCGAGTATCAAAAGAAAGAGTATCAGTACCAGTACTGTCATGAACAGTCCTTTCTTCTTAGCTTTTTTTAGTGCCATGATACCACGCCGATGTTGTACATCTTATTGACTCCCGTAGTGTAATTAAGCAATGGGAAGGGCACGCCTGCTTTGCTGACCTCGTACGAATTAAGATAGCCTGGTGGCAGATAATTGCCAGAACCATATACAATGTTTACTGGATATTGAGTATCTCCAAGCCCGCTGTAGTCGTTTGTGTCTCCATCTAAAGGATACCACGCCTGGATCCCGACATTTTTGAGCGGAGCGCCCTGAATGCCCTGCTGATAGATTTGGAATATCTGGGATGATGAGAGAGTTGAATTATATATCTGCAGATTCGCAATGCTTCCAGTGAAATAATCATTTGGCTGACTTGACAAGCTTCCCACATTGAAACCGATTCCGGAATATATGGTTGTGGAACTGCTCTCCGGCTGACCTGCACCGCTCAATGAGTTGGAGTTTACATAAATAGTATATGTGCCCTTAACGCCTGCGACAGAAAGAGTCATTGCGAAAAAGGACCATTTGTTCAGCGGCACAATTGCAGATGTTGTTATGCTGTTCCAGCCAGAATTCCACGTGGCGCCGCAAAGTTCGCCGTTTGAAAGCAGTTGGAGCTCCATTGTGCCTGCAGGTTCTCCCTCCGAATATATGTTGCTAGCAGAAGTGCCGCCTAGGCAGCTTCCGACCGGATAGCTTAACGGATAAATCCAGCCAGTTATAGAGAACGTCTGGAGATTGTTGAGTGGCGCCCTTGAAGGATTTACTGCGTAGCTGTTGGTTCCGGTGAATGTCGCAACGCTCATGCTCGGAGCAAATGTGTTGTTTAGGAAGATTGAGTAGTTTGCCATAGGTGATACAGCGTTAACGAGTGCATCTGCACAGCTCCCCTGCCCGTTTGCGTACAGTGTTGCGGCAACCTGTAAGATTGAACTTATCGCTCCGGAATTGCATGCGCCGTAAGCTATTATCATGTCGTTTCCGCTTGTGGGCACGAATGTCGTGTAGAGCCTGCCGTACGCAAGCGCATCAACATAAAGCGAGCCGGAGCTCGGAGCGCTTGTTACCCAATCCGTACTGCCAGTTGAAATGTTGCTTGCAAGAAGGTAGCCGTTTGACCAAGATGTATACACATCCCTTCCGCTTACAACAGGCATGCTGCTCAATCCTGGCTGAGCTGCAGTGACAGAAGTTCCGTATGCGGTTGGGACAGTTGTTGTCCACAGCGCTATGCCATTGACACCGACAGCTTCTACCGCATTGCTTGTCTGATAGTAAATCACGTTATTGTATATAACAGGGTAGCCGAATGCCCTTGTAGTAACCGAGAATGAGTTTGCCGACGTTCCATCAATGTTGACTGCATTCGCAACCGAAGGGCTGAAAAACGCGATTAGGTTGTTAGATTTTGAGGTGCTCAGACCGTAGATTGCCTGCGCCTGTGCGCTGCTCCAAATAACATTCGCACTTGTGCCGAAATCTTGAAGAAGAGCAATAGTACTTGACGAACCAGAGGTCACAACCGCAATCGAGCCGCCATCTATCGCAAGATATGCGCCATTGCCTCCGCCTGTAGGTATCGTATAGGTCCATGCCTGCGTGCCATTGCCGATGTAATAAGCGGACACCACGTCAGTTGAGCCCAGACCCTGTATTGCATAAACCTTGTTGTTATAAGCAATAGGCTGCGAGAATGCGACAACGGAATTGGTGGACCAGATTATCGTATTTGTTATCGGGTTTATTGCGGTCAGGTTTGTTATGTTGGCATATATCAGCTTACCAGATGCAATTATTGGGGCGGTGGCTTCTGTGCCAACTATGTTCTTAGACCATATCTGGTTTCCGTTTGTCGCGTTAATCGAATAGAGTGTGCTGCCCATGATGAAGAACATCCTTCCATAGTCTATTGCTGCCCTGCTTATTGTGGCAGATGAGGAGGACATTGTTTTTATGAATGAGACTGCAGATGAACGCGGCCCGTGAGCGTTTCCTGCATCGGAATATTGGTCCTTCATTGCTTGGTCCCAGACCTCGCCAGTCGCATTGGCCTGGTATGTCACATTTGAATATGTGGGGTTTGAAAGTGATAGGCTGCTTGCGTTTGTTGCGAGCAGCGTTTGGAGTGTCGAGGCTGCAGATGAATAACTCACTACCGATGTCGTCTGCGGGAAATAGAAGAAATATCCAAGCAGGGATATCGCTGCCATCGCTATGACGAGAGCAAATATCGAATCAAGTGTGAATACTATTAACTTCATTTCAACCAACCCCAAATGACGAATTCGTCCATATATAGATTTGCATGTTTGCAGCCTGCCCGTTTATTGTGACCGCCTTTGAAGTTGTTTGCTGCGTTAGACCGCTGTTGAGCGGGCCCCCTATCTGCGGAATCGGCTTTTTGCCAATTGCAATCTGGTAGTTTGAAGTTGCAATGGTTATGTAATAATCATAGCCTGTTCCCAAAAGTGATTTAGTCAGTGGATAGTTGCCGTTTGCCATTGAGGCAAATGCTGCAGCCTTCTGCATCGAAACTGCACCGCTTGCGCCGTTTCCAATCCCTATGCTGATGTTAGACCATGTGAGTGTATTGCCGGTATCCACTATCGAATACCAATCCGCAGGGTATCCGTTTCCGAGTATCCTCTCTGAGAGGCTCTCGAGCTGTATCTGCATGCTTTGGACCCCACCGCTCGACGCTACTGCGATCTGGCTGTTTATGGTGTACCACATGAACGCGAGCAGCGAGACTGCGAACGTGAATATGACAATCGCGAAGATCGCATCAAATGAGAAGAATTGGAGTTTCATGGCGACCAGCTCAGTGGGATTGACATAGAAGCTGAGGGAGGAATTCCCTCGTTATATAATTGCTGAACCTGGCTTGGACTTAAAACAACATTATAAATTTGGACATCTGCTATTGATCCTGGGAAATAGCCTGCGCCTTCAGGCAAATCATAGCCTATCGAGGAACTTCCAACAACTGTATTTAGGGCCGCAATATTCGCTGACTGTGACTTTCCGTTAACATAAATTGTAACCTGTGTACCGGAGTAGGTATACCCAACCAACTCCCAACTATCCAGCGGCACGCTTAGTGTGCTTTGAAAATCATTCGCATAACTAGCAAAGTCAACATCTAAGCTGCCCCTGCCGATGTAAATTCCGCTTAACTCCTTAGTGGCGCTTGTTCCATACGCCTCAATTGCATCTAGATTTGAGGGAACATTTGTAATGTATATCCATGCAAAGACCGAACGTGGATTTGAACCTGCCGGAAGATTGCTTGTGCCTGTGGAGATATAACTGCTCTGCCCATTAAATTTCACGCCGGAGTAGTTAAGCGAGGAAAGTAAAGAGGGAACGTAGTTTATTGTGTTCTTGTAAACGACATTTGAGGCCTGGACGTTAGCGCTCACATAGCCGTTGAGGCTCAAATCGTTAGCGTTTCCGTTTAGCGGCCACCAGCCGGTCAGTTTTGTCGAGGCAATTGGCACGCCTCCTATCCCCTCTTGGTAAAGCAATGTCACCTGCTGGGGGCTTAGTGTTTGATTGTACACCTGCACATCAGAAAGATTTCCCGCATACCACCTATTTGCTGCATTTGCATAGCCCCTTCCAAATGTTAGATTTCCAAAACCGGTGGGCCATAAGTTGTTTGCCTGATTTATAACCTGGACTCCGTTGAGATAGCCGATAAGCGTGTTGCCGCTCCTTGCTGCAACTACGTTGTACCATGTACCTGACACTAGGGTGTTTGAATATGCGGATAGGACGCTTCCACCGCCTTGGCTGCCAACTAGTATGTATAGCGCGTTTGGCTTGGTCACTCCTCCCCCATCGCCCTGCTCAAATCTCGGCCCTACGTTGCTCCCGGCGGGATTGAAATTGGCATCAAATGGATTTCTATAATTGTTAACGTTAGTAGAGTTCATCCAAAATGACACGCTCCAGTTTGAGAGTGAATTGATCTTGACAATGTTACCGGCATTCACGAAGCTGTTGACTCCGTCAAACGAGGCCGTCAGACTCTTGCTCGCATTTGCATTTGCAATCTGCTGCGGAGAAAGGCTGACTCCAAAAGGATTAAACGAAATGCCGCCGTAAATTATGCCGTTGTTTGGATTGCCGCTGTAATCATAAATGTCTCCATCAAGCGGCCACCAGCCAGCCACATTTGCTCCTATAAGCGGAGAGCCGCTTAGCCCCTCTTGATATATCTGAGATATTTGCTGCTGCGCTAGGCCGTTTGCATACAGCTGGACGTTAGCTATAGAACCTGCGAAATAAGGGTTGACTGGAGCGGGTTTTGCGCCGATGAGATAGGTCGTCCAGTAGTCAAAGGCTGTCGAGGGGGAATACTCTCCAGTGCCGCTTCCGACCGGCACCCCATTTACGTAGAATGTCTCCAGGCCAGAACCGCTTGGATTGTAAGCTATTGCAAGATTATACCAACCGGGACCTGGTGCGCTATAGATAAGCGGGATATTCCCGTTCACATTCCAGATCCATCCATAGACGGTAAGTCCAGCCTCGCTTAGGAATGGCATATCCCAGCCACCCGCAGGTGGGTCTGCGGTAACGCCGAAAATCGGGCCGTTGTTTTTTGATGAGAGATACACCCAGGCAGACACGGCCAGCTGGTTGTTTTGCCCAAAGTATGCGCCCATCGGGGCGTTTAGATACGTGCCCGTGCCGCTAAAGTTTGCATAGTAATTCGGACTGCTCCACGACGGCTGCCCAGAAAATGCGCCGTTGTTCTTGTTTCCGCTCACATCCGGCGCAACGCTTCCCTGACCGATATTGAGCGGGTACCATGCGGCAAGCGAAGAATCAGGCAGAGCGTTGCTGTTATACGCCGTTGCACCCACAACTGCCTGGCCGTTGTTGCCCTGCTGATTTAGGAACGTTGTTGCTATGCCGTTTGAATTCGTGTAGTTTGATATCGCAGGCCCAGGAGCGCCAAAGCCGTTGGTGAAGTTGCCTAGAGTCGTTGCAAAGCCGACCATCACATCGTTGACTGCCTTGCCTAGGGGATTTTTGACTGCTGCGAAGATCTGCGAGGTTGTAGTGAATACTACCCCATTACTCATTGCGCCGTTATATCCATTTCCACTGTAGTCGTTTGTGTTCCCATTTAGCGGCAGCCATGCCATCAGTGTATTTGTGGCAAGTGGGGCGCCGTTTATGCCTTCATTGTAAAGTTGTGATATCTGGTTTGTCGATAGGGTATTGCTGTATATCTGGAAATTGGCAACGCTTGACCCAGCCGATAGATGCGCGCAAGAGCAAAGGTCATTTCGGTTGCCGATGAATACTGGACCGGCTTGGGTAGTTAGTGCAGTAGTGGAGGCAGGAAAGTTTGGATCAGATACGCCGTTTATGTAAAGGCCAAAAACTGTTCCGCTTGAAGAAAGCGTGACCACTATCTGATACCATCTGTTTGGTTGTAGGTATGTTGCACTTAGGTGATCTGCAACTGCCCAATCTGCAACATCAAGTCTTGATTGCCCTCCAGAATCTGGGAGCACAACGCCAAACCAGTCGCCTGAAGCTTCGGTGCCCCAAGAGAAAGGTTCCGGGCCGCCTGAAGGGAACGTGGACCCGGTCTTGAGCCAGAATGAGACGCTTCGATCTGCTGAACCCAGCACTGCGGCGTTGTTTGGCAGCGTGACATAGTTCTGCCCGTTGAAATTTGGGGGATTTACAATCTGCGAGTAGAGCGAGATTGACGTGCTCTGGTTCGGATTTATCGGACACAGATAATCGACGCATATTGTGCCGAATGAGTTTTGTATCGATATTGAGCCGTTTGCTATCGGCAGATTGTAGACTGTGTTGCTGCCCGATGCCAGGAATGCCGAGCTCGATGAGACGGATTGGACATTGCTGTATGCTGTGCTCCTTATCGCCTGCTTGTCGGTTGTGGATGTGACTATCACCGCACCGGTTGTGGTTATGGAGAGGTTGTACGGTATGACACCGAGGCTTGTAAGGAGCGGGAGTTGCGCTGTGTAGCCGTTGCCTGATTGCGCCGCCCTGTTTATCTGCAGAGCTATGTTCTGCGCAATCAACTGAAGCTGTGAGAAGGTCTGCGTGTTCTGTATGACCGCTCTTTGCTGTGCTATTAGGGCAAAGAGAACAAGGAAGACTATCAGTACAAAGGAGAACACTATTAAGAACTCGATTGCAATCTGCGCTTTTGTTTTCATTAAGGCATCACACCGCAGGTTTTATGTACACACAGGGCAGCGATATCTGCAGAGGGCACTGGCTTTGCGCAGAAACGTTCACGAGGTATGTACCAGTTGATGATATGCTTCCTAGATTCCCGCTGACATTGAGCGGCGTGTACGCAGTCACATAGCTTAGTCCGGTGGGCGAGCGGATTGCAAATATTATCGAATGCCCGATTCCGTTGTTTATGTTTCCGACGTAGATGTACTGCACCCCGGTAGGCATTGAGATCTCGACTATCTGCTTTGAAGGCGGGCCCTGGCTCCCCACAAGCGATGCTGCTGCCGCGAGTTTTGATGCTGCCTGCTGCGCCGCCACTGATGATACTGCGGCGTTGGCATTGGCGAGCTGTATGAATGCGAAAACAACCAGCGGCAAAAGTATTGCAAGCCCAAAAGAGAGCGTTATGAGTAGCTCGAAACTAGACTGCAGCTTTGTTCTTTTTTTGCTATTCATATCCTTCCCGGTCTCCCTTCTTCCCAGACATTATGATCTCCTTCTTCTGCCTAACTTCCCTGTAAAGATTATCCGTCAATTTCTTCATCGCTTCGTCAAGCGTGAACCCGAACGCCGCACTGCTTATCGTCCCGCCCTTTGCAAGCGAGAGCCTTGCCTTCATCTCATAGTTCTTAGCCTTCGAACTCCTGATGTTTAGTGAGACGTAATCCGTCTTTATCCTTCCGAAGCGGTCGACCTTTGCGACAAGGTCCTCGAGTTCGCTCTTTATCTCATCTTCGTACTCCTTTGTCTTTGAATCGAGCCCTGAGATGAATATCCGCTCCTCTATTCCTGTGGCGTTTGATACTACAACCTCAAAGAGATCGCTGGTCGTCAGTATGCCCACAGGCTTGTCGGCTTTTGTGACAAGCAGAGACGATATCTTAAGTTCCACCATGCTCTTTATTGCCTCCTCGATTGGCCTGGTGTGGTCTATCCTATAAACGTTAGTCGCGGCGATTTCCTCAACTTTCGTTGCGCTCAATTTGTCTGACTTGCTGCTCGGCTTTTGGACTGCGCTCCTAGGCGTGGTCTTTGCGAAATCACCGATTATGTCGCTATAGGAAAGCATGCCGTAGAGCTTTCCCTTGTCAAGCACAAGTATCTTGTTCACTTTCCTGTTCTCCATCGTTGATTTTGCCTGCGCAACATTGGAGCCCTTTTCAATCGCAACGACTGGAGATGACATTGCATAGCCAGTGTTGTAATTTGAAAGGAGATGGAGGGAGAGTATTGCGCGCAGCATCATCTCCCTTTTTATGATTCCCGTGATCTTATTGCCTTCAAGGTACGGAAGCGCCTTTGTGGATGAGTCATAGAAGCGGTGTATCGCCTTCTCAATTGATACAGATTCGTCAAGCGTTGGCGCCTTCTTGGCCGCCTTGCCGGCCGAGAACTTCTCGTTGAGCTTGAGCGCGCCCTTGCTTGCAATCGTTCTTCCATCGACTATTCCGTAGTATTCCCCGTTTTTTGTTATTACCACTGCGCCTTGCGACTTTATCTTACCAAGGAGCCTTGAAAGGGGGGTTTTGTAATCAAAAAGTGCTGCATTTGAGATAAATTCAGGAGGTATACTTTCGAAAGCTTTTGCCATGAGAACCACTATCGGATAATACTTATTACATATTTATATATTAAACGCGAATCATCAATTAAATAAACGTGCCAGGATGGCAGATCGGCTATGCGTCCGCCTGCAGAGCGGAAAAGGGGGATTCGACTTCCTCTCCTGGCTTATATTAAGATGGCCCAGTTATCCAAAATTGCTTTGGGGTTTGGATTCAGACTTGGCGTTTTGGAAATTAGGCAGATGTTCTCCCCTAGGATTATCTGCCTAATCTGGTTAGGCAGATATATTTAAATATTTTTATCTGCCTAACTTGATATATGACACTGGTACTAAGGAAGATTAAAGGCAAGACTTACTATTACTCGTCATTAAGCTATTTTTTGATTGATAAATCAAGAAGTTTCAGCAGTTATATAGGTATAATAAAACCTACAAAAAGAGAATCAGTAAGGATTGAAAACGCATTCAAAGAAAGATTGATAGAGAAAATTTCCGGGAGAAAATATTCTGCAGTGCTTCTTGGAAAAGACGACGTTGTAAAAGTTTTTTTATTTAGGGATTTATTCAATAAAAAATATCTCAGTTTAAACAATCTAGGTAAGAGAAAATATGATATTGATAGCACAATTTCATTTACATTGACTACATTGACTACAGAGGAGGTAGACGTGAGTCTAGAGGATGTGGAAAATGCGGGGAAAAAGGGATCAAATCTTACAGAGAAGGAGAAAATAAGCAAAAATATGCTTGACGCAGTAGATTCAATAAGGCAAAAAGGTCAATTAGACAAAAGATACTTACTGGAACTACATAGAAAAATAATGGCAACTTTTGAGAACAAAGCTCCAGGAAGGCTAAGGAATAGGCAAGTATACTTAAGAAGAAAGGGGGAACATAGCCAAAATGAGGGAGTTGAGGTAAGATATAGCCCGCCTAACTACAAGAGGATTAACAAATTGCTAGATTCTTTTTTGAAGTGGTACAATTCCAGTAATCTAAATCCGGTAGAAAAAGCTGCTCTAGCGCATTATAGACTTTATATGATACACCCATTTCTCGATGGAAACAAAAGAATCTGCAGATTAATATTTAATAAGATATTAATCGATGAGGGCTTACCACTAATTAACATCTCAATAGAAAAAGAAGGATATTTTGACGCACTAGTTGCTTCGATAGAAAAAGGGATGCCAAGCGTGTTTGTTAATTTCTGCCTAAAACAGTACTATAAACAGGTAAGGGAATTCTTAGAGCATGGTTAACTCGCTGGTTTTGATTGGATTGAGGGACATGGGTTCTTTTATAAACGGTGCGTTTGGAATACGAGCAAATTGGGTTATAGACAAACACCACCAAAATATTAAAGAAGGGGAAACAATACTAATTTTAGCAGATTGTGGGGGCATCTTAAGATTTGCTTCCTTCCTTGAAGTGCGATTATATGGCAAAAAAAGTGATAGGTGTAGATATTGACGGCGCCACTGCTGATACGATGAAGATTCTGCGCAGGATAATGAAGGACGAGTTTGGGGTGGACATGAGCAAAACCCAGATCACCAGATACTCGATGCCCGGCATAACTGGCATAAAAAGAGAGGATGAGATATACGCGTGGAAGAAGGCCTGGAGAGGATTTAGGAAGATTCCACTAGAGGAGAAAAAGATACCGAAAATAATCAAGGAGCTTCGAAAGAATTTCGAAATCCATATAGTTACAGGAACTTCTGCGACTCCTCACCAACTGATATCCTGGTTAAAACTCAAGAACATTGAATACGACCAGATATACCATGTGGAAGGCCAGCGCAACAAGATTGATGCGGATGTGGATGTGATGATTGACGACTCGCACAATGTTGCGGAGATGTTTGCACTGAAGGGCAAGCGCGCGATTCTGCTCCAGCAGCCATGGAACATCTACTATGGCCCGATAAACGGGGTAGAAATTGCCAGGAGCTGGAGCGAGATACCGATGATGGTAAGGGACCTACACGTCTAGGATCGCCCTTATGCTCCATATTTTGCCATTTTTCTTTACCTGCAAGTCATGCGGGGTGACCGCCTTCACGTCAAGCAGTGAAAGGTATTCCTTTGTCTTCTTGTAGAAGATGCAGCCGTTGACCTTTACTTTTCCATTCTGCTCTTGAATGTGGTTGATCTTGAAATCAAATCCCTGAACTCCCTTCTCATCAATCTTTGACACAATCTCTTGGAGTATGAACCATGTTATCTCCTCCTTGCTTATCCCGGAATCGTGGATCCTGATCGTCTTTGCCTTTGTTTCTGACTTCCTTACCGCCTTTATGTCAAACATCGTGTTCAGGAGCGCAGAACCTGCATTCTCCAGCGCCTCCTTGAAAGTCTTGCCGTACGCAATGAATGCAACATCTGCGGTGTTTGGAATGTATCTAAAATTAGCCCTTGGCATAATCGATTGTGTAGACAAATTTATATATATCAAACTCCCATTTTTAGCGTCCAATGAAGACGAGAGTAACTGCTGAAGAATGATGAAGTCCATTTCGACTGAGGGCGATTGTGTTTAGATGTTTTCCAAAAATAAGCTGAGTGTCTATTTCTTCATAATTGCAATAATAGTCGCGCTTGCAAACCCGTTTCCGATAACCAATCCAAACATAAACGATGCGGATGCGTCAAGCTATGTCATTGTGCCGATGCTTATGCTGCCGCTTCTTGCTGTGTTCGTATTCAAGGAGAGGATTGTACCAAAGAGCAAGAAAAAGGATGTACTGATAGGTATTGGAATCTTTGCGGCTTTCGTGCTGGCGATAATAGCGCTGCAGCTCCTCTTCCCTTACTATTTCCTGAGTTTTAGGCTTGACATGATCGCATTCCCACTTGCTATCGCTGCCTTTGCTGCGATTCTGTTCGGAGTAAAGAATGTGATGCGATTCAAACCGCTGTTCATATACGCCCTTCTTGCATCGCCCCTTCTCTTCATTCCGTTTCTTGGGTTAAACAACTTTTTTGCGCAGGCCAACACCATGTTTGTCTATAACGTGCTGCACCTGTTTTCATCAAACATAGTTTACACTGCGCCGTTCTCAATAGGGACAGCCAATTATACCATAGGTATAGGCACTGCATGCGCGGGAATCGCGGTCTTCATCGCACTTGTGCTCTTCCTTATCCCAATAGCCTATCTTTTCGATGGAAAAGATAGAGGGAAGGTGTATTGGGTCGCTTGCGGATTCGCGCTTTTGCTCTTGTTCAACTTTCTGAGGATGAGCAGCATTGCAGGAATATGGCTGATCTACGGTCCGAACGCCACAGCTAGCTTTGTTCATGGATTCGCAGGGATTCTGCTGTTCTATGCTGCGATAATAATAATGATACTGCTCGCAAAAAGATTTGGATTGATATTTCCGAAAATCAGGAAAGGCATGGTGAAGAAAACAAAACAGCAATATTTGAATTATCTGATAGTAATGCTTCTTTGCATTTCTTACTTCTTGCTCTCATTGAATTATCTCTCCGCAACAATAATACCCGCCACCTCATTGGTGGGGGGAGTTGGCAATACTTTCACTTCCCAATCACTACAGAATTTCGGTGCGAGTTTCAAAGGCGCATCAAATTGGAACGAATCAATAGCGCTTAATTCTTCTGATGGGATAATAGTGTTGCGCAATAGCACATTTGCTTCCGCAAACCCGATACTTGTGCTGCTTACATATCCAAACAGCACCTTTGGAGCCACTTTATTGAAAAACAACACTGTGCTTAGCAGTTATTACTTTGCCGATGTGGGAGGATCGGGCAGTTCTACTTATAAAATAATTTCTAATCAAACACTCTTTTTCGTGAGTGTAAGGGATATAGAGTACCCGTTCTCTAATTCTTCATTCGGACCGGTGATCGAATACGTAATAATCACGGGAACTGCAGGTTATCCAAATATAAACTGCCAGAGTTCTTACGATCCGCTCTATACATATCTTGCAAATCTTATGGGAAACAATGATACGCAGGCAAACGTGGCACAGCTTACTAGTGCTTATTGCATAAGCAGCGAATTTGGTGGCTAAATGAGATTTGAATACTCCGCTGGTGCTTTTGTATACAAAGTAGAAGGAGAAATGATACTGCTTCTTTTTCTGATGCACGATAACAAGAAATTAGACATGCCAAAAGGGCACATAGAGAAAGGTGAGAGTGCCGAAGTAGCTGCGATTCGCGAGACAAAGGAGGAAGCTGGACTGAATGTTAGATTGGCACCATACTTTAGGGAGAATATCAAATATTTCTTTTATGACGGAAAAGAAAAAGTGGCAAAACAAGTCACACTCTTCATCGCAAAGGTGTCTGCTTCAGAAAAGGTGAAGATTTCATTTGAGCATGCAGGCTTCAGATGGCTTGATAGGAAGCAGGCAATTGAGCAAAGTTCTTACAAGGACCTTGAAGTGCACATTAACGCAGCGTTTGATTACATAGAAAGACTCGAAAAGATGGACCATATCAACAAGGAATATTCTAAACTTCCATCTAAGTACAAAAATTGGGATCTGAGCCGCACCTTTGTGCCTGGAGATGGACCGCTTGATGCAAAGGTGATGGTTATAGGGCAGGCTCCGGGTGCAAACGAGGATGTCCTGAAAAAGCCGTTTGTTGGAAGGAGCGGAAAGGTGCTAGACAAGATGTTCAAAATTGCAAAGTTGAAAAGGGAAACGCTTTACATCACAAGCTGCGTGCAGTTCTTCCCTCCGAAGAACAGGGGACCGAGCAAGTGGGAGATTGAGGCATGCAGGGAATTTCTTATGAAGCAGATTGAGATAATAAAGCCAGAGAGAGCCATACTCCTCGGGAACTTCGCCTCAAACACTGTGCTTGGATTTGACAAAGTAAACCAGAATCATGGAAGGTTTGTAAAAAAAGATGGGATGGAATATTTCATAACCTTCCACCCTGCAATGGCACTCAGATCCAGCAGGAGGGTAGCGGCACTGATGGAGCAGGACTTCAAATCGTTTTAACCAAAAAATAGGATACTTTTAATAATTATAGAAAGAAAAGAGTTTCATTGGGCCCGTAGCTTAGTCCGGTTGGAGCGCCCGACTGATAAGGTGCTTTTGTACCGCAAAAATCGGGAGGTCTTGCGTTCAAATCGCAACGGGCCCACTTCTTTTATGGAAAGATGAAGAACACGGCAGTGATGAACTCCTTTAGCGCCTCCTTTGTGAAATCAAGATCTATCGCAGATGACTTCAGTAGCTCCTTCTCCAAATTGTCCAGCGTAGCCCTGGGGATTGTTCCGATGGGAGGCCTTTCGTACACCAACGGATCCCTGAACTCTGGCGCGCCATTGCCCATATTCCTAATTATGTATTCCACTTGGGCGATAGTGCCGTCCACCATCCCCGGATTTTCCGCGAGGTAGTCCTTCATCTCCACCAGCCTTTGCCTCAATTTTTCCCTGCTGCCGTATTTAAACGCAATATAGCTCTTGTTGCTTGCCAATGCGAGATTTACTGTGGAGTCAATGCCGTCCATCAGCATTACTGCCTCGTAAGTCTTGGAATCGGTCACCTTGGCGGTCTTTGCAATGTGGATGAGGGAATCGTGAGCCTTCCCCTGGAGCCTGACATCCCCGTCCCTGAAGCTCTCGCGCAGGTACTTGATTTCCTTGGAGTCTATCCTGCAGACCTGTGCGGCGAGCGCCTGGCCGGTCTTTATAATCATCATATTATCAAGTTGACTCTCGTTGCGGGTTTTAAATACGTTAACTAGTATTCGTTTTTGGCGGCTTTATCAAGAATAAAAAGATTGCCTACCAATTACCTTCATGCAAGGCAGATACTCCCTTGAAGAAGGCGGCGTGATTGTCAGGGCTGCCAGGCACGCGGTTGAGCTCTACCTCAGGTCTGCAAGGTTCAACAGGGGGGTGATCGACAGGATGGTGTCGCGCTTCACAGAGCACGACGGCATTTCAGTCTCGATAAAGCACTACCCGCTCGGAGAGCCTAGGGGGTCTGCGGGCTTCGTGAAGGGGCCTAAGGGAGTCAACATGGCGCTTGTCGATGCCGCCATCGCCGCATCGACCGAAGACCAGAGATTTGTGCCAGTATCCCACCACGAGCTTGGCCACATCGCGATAGAGGTGAGCCTATTCTCCGGGCTGAAGAAGTTCAGAAGGGGAACGAAGCTGGGGAAGGCTGGAATTCTGGTGAAATATGGGTATAAGAGCGGCTTCCTCCTGCCTGGCGAGATGAAGAAGGGCGCAAAGGCCGAGAGCGTCCTGGGCGAAGTATGCAGGAGGGCCGGTCTCCATCCACACGACCACAATAGGGCAGACATTACGTTTTACACATTCACTACTCAGACCTTCAGGGAAATAGAGCCGAACGGGGAGGTTGAGGAAGTAAGCTGATGAGAATAATAATGCTTATCGACATGGACTACTTCTTCGCTGCGTGCGAGGAGCTCAGGCATCCGGAGTACAAGGAGAGGCCGCTGGTGGTCGGATCTGATCCGAAAGGGGGGACGGCGCGCGGGGTGGTCAGCACGTGCAATTACCTTGCCAGGAAATATGGAATACACAGCGCAATGCCGATATCTATGGCATATAGGCTCAAGAAGGACGCGGTTTTCCTTCCTGTGGATTATGCGTATTACGAAAAGATGTCAAATGCAGTAATGCACATCCTCAAATCCTTTTCCACCAAGTTCGAGCAGGTGAGCGTTGACGAGGCTTTCATAGACGTTACCGGTAGGATAGACGGCTATGACCAGGCACTCGATTACGCAAGGAAGATAAAGGACAGCATAAAGAGCGAGATAGGCCTTCCATGCTCGATAGGGGTAAGCTCAAACAAGCTGATCGCAAAGATGGCATGCGAGGCGGGAAAGCCGGATGGGATAAAGCTTGTGAAAGAGGAAGATGCGACAAAATTCCTCGCGCCGCTTGCGGTTGGCAAGCTGTATGGGGTTGGAAACAAGACAAAGGAGAGGCTCGAGGCGATGGGACTTAAGACCGTTGGTGATCTTGCAAAGGCAAACGCCGCAAATCTTGTCGGATCGTTGGGAATTTTCGGAGCAGAGCTCTACAGAAGCGCAAACGGACAAGGTGAGGAGAGCATAACAGAAAATTACGAGATAAAATCGATTGGGAGAGAAAGGACATTTGAAACTGATACTACAGACAGGGAAAAAATTATCGCACAGATAAAGTCTATTGCGGCAGAGGTTTTGGAGGACGTAAGCAAACAGGGAGTATCCTTCAAAACCATAACAGTCAAGATCAGATATCACGACTTCTCAGAGCATCTCAAGAGCAAGAGCATGAGCCATTATTCTGAAGAACTTGAGGAGATTGTTGAGAATGCGATCAAATTGTTTGACGCAAGCGTTGAGAAAGGAGAACTGATAAGAAAGATTGGGGTTAGGGTTTCAAGCTTCGCAAAGAGGAAGGGTCAGAAGAAGATGAAGGATTTCACGGCGGCTTAAAATAATCATTGAACCGTGCAGCAACCTTTTTTCTAAGAGTATAGGTATCTGCAAATTTCGCGTATGCGAACCAGCCTTCCAAACTTCCTATGACTTCCTCTGTGGTAATTTCACCTTTATCGTATCGTTGCTTGAACTTGTCCAAACGCTTCCATATTCGCTTTGCATTGCTTTTCTTGAGAAGTTTGTATTTGTAAAAAACCCTAAAGCCAAGAAGCGTTACTCCTTCATTTAATTTGACAACTCTCGTTTTCTCAGGATGTAATTGCACTTTCAGAGTAGAGTGCAAAAATTCATCTATTTCTGCCCGCCATTTTTCAAGCATTTTTCTATCCGTATGGAGTATTACAAAATCGTCGACATATCTGATATAACATTTTGCCTTCAATGTGTGTTTGACAAACTGGTCGAGTTCATTTAGGTAAACATTTGCGAAAAACTGTGAAGTTAGATTTCCAATAGGCATCCCTTTTCCTTCGGTTTCAGATTTATGATTTTTCAGTATAGTTTTTATCAACCAAATAACATCAGGGTCCTTTATCTTGCGCTGAACTACACTCAATAGTATCTCGTGATCAATTGTATCAAAATAATGGCGTACATCGGCTTTGAGGGCATAGCCGATAAACCTCTTCAGCCAAAGTTTGGATTGCCCCCCCCCGCATCAATTTCTTGCCGACATGATTACGTAGATGAACTTTTTTCATGAAAGTTTCAAATCTTCGGATTGCTTTATGTGTACCCTTGCCTTTCTGGTTGGCAAATGAATCATGAATGAAGCCTTTCTCGAGAATGGGAGCTATTATGTTGCATAATGCGTGGTGCACAACCCTATCTCTGAAATGTGAAGAGCTTATTCGTCTTGTTTTTGGATCCCTAACAACGAATGCTGTCAAAGGGCTTGGAGAATAGGTAAGTGTTTCCAGCTCGTATTTTAATTGTATTAGATTGTTTTATAAATCTGATTCAAACTCTAGAACATAATTCTTAAGTGTCTTTCTTTTTCTTGCCTTATAGTAAGCCAGCTCAAGGTTTTCATGGGAGTGCAGCTTCGAGTAGAGATTCCCGTACGTCTTCATCAGATTACCTATGCTTAGACCTAGGGTGTAAACAGGAACCATTTCAGCAGCATTATCAGGCCTGTTGTTCGCGTTGAGGTTGAACCTCCTGTTGTAGTTGTTGTAGTTGACGTTGAGGGACAAAGGCCGCAATGTTAACCCATCTACTTAATAAGCCACGTTGTGGCGCACCACAGCTTCACGATTTCGATTGTATAATCTACTAAATGTCGCTGCTGAATTTTATGTCTAGCAGATCAATTGATTACTAGCACTGTAGATAGGTGTGTGGTTCCTAAGTTCACACTCGTGAACTTTCGTTCACGACTTGCAGGATTTGCATCCATGCAAACCTAGGCAGAATACTAATGAAGTTGAAGTTTTTATTCCAATGCCCTAAGGACCTTTTTAACCGTTTCTGCAA